>JAJDWM010000313.1 GCA_022825595.1 Bryobacterales bacterium
AAATTGTGCTGCGTGCCCCCCGCGGTGGCCATGACGACGGTCGCGCCGAGGCCGTTGCGGTTGGACTTGGAACCGTGCAGCTCGATCGCCGCCCAGCTATGCTGGCCCGGGCTGTCGTTGATCCAGATCTCGGCCGGGGCATCCAGCGCGGTCACGACTAGGTCAAGTCTCCCGTCGCCATCAAGATCGCCGGCGGCGGCGCCGCGGTGGTGGCGCGGCGGCGCTCCAGCGAAGCCAGCCTCGCGGGTCAGCTCGGAGAAACTCCCGTCGCCGATGTTCCGGAAGACTGTGTTGTGCTGCCGGACCTCGACCGACGGGTTGACGGGATGGGCTTGGACATCCCCCCTGGAGAAGAAGAGATCCTTGAGGCCGTCATTGTCGAAGTCGGCCATGATCGCCGCGTAGCCCGCCATGTCGCGCGTGAGCTTCGCGAGCCCGGTGGCTCGGCTAGCGTCAACAAAATACCCGTCTGGAGTGTTCAGCATCAGCGGGAATGTCTCGCCTGGCAGCGCCGCATAGGCCACGTCCGGAAGCCCGTCGCCGCTTATGTCGCGAGCATCGAGGCCCATCCCGGAGATGTCGCGGCCGTGCTCGGGCAGCGCGATCGTCGCCTCGAACGCGACCTCTTCGAAGGTCCCGTCGCCGGTACCTCGGAAGAGGAAGTTGGGCAGCTTGTCGTTGGTGACGAACACGTCCTGCCATCCGTCTCCGTCAAAGTCGGCCACGGCGGCTCCCATGCCCTTGCCCACATGCGCGCTTAGGCCGGAGGTCTCCGTTACGTCCTGAAACCTGCCGCTGCCCAGATTCCGGTAGAGACGGTTGGGCGTTCCTTTGTAGTACTTCGGGTGGCAGTAGTCGCGTCGGCCCGACTCGTCGCAGACAGGGTCGGCACCGGGCTGCCACGCCAGGTAGTTCACTACGAACAGGTCGAGGAGGCCATCCGCATCGTAGTCCAGCCAAGCGCCGGTGATGGCCCATAGCGGGCCATGCTCGGGGTCCTCTGCCGTGATCCCGGCAACATCGGTGATGTCCTCGAAGCGCCCGTCGCCCCTGTTGCGGTACAGCGTGCAGCCGTGCAGCCCGGCAACGAACAGATCTTGGTCACCGTCGTTGTCGAAGTCGGCGACCGCCGTTCCGAATGCGAACCGCTCTCCCGCGACGCCCGCCGCCGCCGTCACGTCGCTGAAGCCCGCGTGTCCGTCGTTCTGCAGGAGGCGGTTGCTGTACCGATTGTCGGACTTTCGGTTCGACGGGAGTTCCGCCCCGTTGGCGAAGAAGATGTCCAGATCCCCGTCGCCGTCGTAGTCGAACAGGGCCAGGCCGCCGGGCATTGTCTCGGGAGCGAAGCGATTCTCGGATCCGGCATGCTCCAGGACGAAGTCCAATTCCCTGTGGACAAAGCGGATCGCCGGCTCGGTCGCCATTGCGACCAAGCTTGCAGCTGGCACCAATGCTGGAAGAATTCCCCGAAGACGGGTCATGGACCGTCCGGGACGTGGTCCAGGGCGACGTAGAGCGCCGTGGTCGCGTCGATGTCCCCGGGAGCCATCTTCAGCACCTCCCGGAGGCGTCCCTTGGCCTCTTCCCAGCGCCCAAGGCGGCACAGCACAAGCGCCGCGTTGCGCCGGAATAGGACGTTGTCCGGGGCGATCGCGATGGCGGCTTCGTAGTGCGACAGGGCTCGGTCGAAATCCTGCGCATCTTCGGCCTCCAGGCCGAGATTGTTCAGCCGACCGGCTTGCGTGACGCTCGCCTCATTCACCGCCCTCCCCGCGCTCGCCTTGGCGATTGCGGCCAAATGACGGCGGGCCTGCTCCACCATTCCTGCGCCACGTAGCGCACGGCCCAGCGCATAGGCGGCGGGCTGGTGGCCCGGGTCAAGGCGGGTCGCCGCCTGCAGCGCTGCCACCGCCCCGGTAGCGTCGCCGGACCTCAGCAGCTGTTCCCCGAGGAGGTAGTGGGCTTCGAAGCTCCCGCTGTCCAGTTCGGCTGCCCTGCGGAGAACGGCAGCCGCTCTGTCCGCATCGTCCTGATCGGCGAGGATTCTTCCGAGTTCGAGGTGCGCCGGGCCGAACTCGGGAGCGAGACGGATCGACTCTTCGAGGTCGACGACCGCCTTCGCTGCCAGCCCGGCCTGCTGCCGAGCCTTACCGCGCAGGTAGTGCAGGCGGGCGCGGGTGGCCGCGTCCGAGGAGTGCTCGAGGGCTTCCGTCAAGTGCTGTAGTGCCTGCTCAAGCCGGCCGTCCATGGCCAGCACGAGCGCGAGCCCCTCGTGTGCCGGGCCTAGTGTGGGCTGGAGCGAAATGGCTGCCCGGAAGGCCGGTTCCGCGCGTTCGGGTTGTCCGAACTGGGCCAGGGCCTGTCCGAGAACGAGCAGGCTCGCCGCATCCTCTGGCTGAATCTCCGCCGCCCGCTCGAGGGCCTGGATGGCCAGCGAGCGCCGGCCCATCAGGGAGTGCGCGATTCCCAGCATGCGGTGGCCGTCCGCACTGTCAGGGTTCTTCTTGAGGTACGGGTCAAGAGCCGCGACCGCTGCCTGTGGCGCACCGTTTCGCAAGGCCGCGCTCGCCTCAAGCAAGGCGTCTTGGCTGAGCAACGGAAGGCTCAGCGCAGACATGGCTGTTACCAGCGGGAGTACTCGAGGGAAATGCACAAGAGTTGGCAAATGCTGCGGGAGTCTGTCCAGATTCTACTACGGGAGGTCGAAGCGATTCGGCAGGGCAGGGTCTTTGTGCGGTTCCCACGGCACTCCGAAATTCCAGAGAACGCGAACCTACAGATCTACTTCACTACTTGCCAGACGAGAATCAAGACTGTCTCCGTGGTGACTGGTGTTGCTTCTTAGGGACCGAGGTTTGTTTGGGAGGCCCGAGCTGAATCTCCCTATTCAAAGCTGCTTTAATACCGATCCTTGGGGAGCGCCCAACACTTCTCTTTCCTTCACTATGGAGAGTCTCGGTCCAATTTCTAAGAACGAGAAACGACAACGGTTATTGCGATCTGTTGATGTGCCCCATCCGTCGGGCACGAGGCGTGCCAGACCACTGCTGTCAGCCTGTAGGCCGGGATCCTCCCGTTGAAGCCACTCGACGACCGCGATCAGTGTGGCGTCCACTGCTAGGCCGGCGTACCGGCCCGCGAATCGTCCTAGGCGTTGGCGCTGGAACTTGGGAAGATCGTCGTGAGCGCCTTCCCGGTGTCCCGTCTCCGCGTGGGCCGATCATTCGAACGGCAGTGGCCGGATTCCGATGTCTCGCCACTCCATGACGAGTGGCTGCCAGATCCTGACGTCCCTCTCTACATGGACCGGCTTCGCGCGGTAGGCCTTGCCAATCCCGTGGACGTGCAGGGCGATGAATCTCGCCTTCTGCATCTCATACTCCTCATTGTTGACCAGATCTGGACTGGCCGTTCACCAAGGTCTGCGTGGACGGCCCGCGTGCAGCGAACCGCATCCGGTTCGACCGGTTCAGGTGGCAAGATTCGAACCCTGCTGCTGGACCATCGCAGCAACCGCTAGACCGGCATGCCGCCAGTCAGGCTGTCTCCCACGACGCCAACATCCGATTGCATGACCTAGAGTTCGTGAAGGCAGGGAAGCAGACGGGCAAGCCGTTCCGCGAGAACCAAGCGGCCACTTTGTTCCTCTTGACAGGGCACGGAGCAATTCGACTCGTTCTGAGCACATCGACAGTAGCGTTTCCGGTATTGATCAATCACCCCACATGACGGCAGAACTCACGTTTCCAGTCCTGTGGGCTAGCGCCTCGACAGCGGGCCAGGAGCCTAGAAGCTGAATTGCAGAAGGAACCGAAAGGTTCGGCCGTCATTGAGGGTGTTCGTGATCTGGCCGAAATTTGGGGAAGTAAGGTTGAAGCCTGGCTCCGCGAATTGCGGAGAATTGAAAGAGTTGATCGATTCGGCACGGAAGTCGATCGCCCTGTCGGCGCCTAGCGGCCATGAACGCGACAGGCTCACGTTCAGATTGTTGATGGCGTCCTTGCGCAGAACGTGGCGGCCAAGGGTGCCAGACAGTTCCCCTGACTCTAGGAAGCCGAAGGCCGAGGAAGGCATCATGGCGCGCGATGTGTCTGGGTTGTCGATAGCCCGGCCCAGGACGGACGGGTCGAGTAGATTCGGACGATCCCGTCCAGTCCCATCGACGTTGCCGAATCCCGGCCCGTCAGAACCTATGTCGACAACGAAGGGAGTGCCCGATTTGAGTAGCACAACACCGGACAACCGCCATCCGCCCGCTACTCTCTCTAACCATCCCATCTGCGAGAGCGCGGGTAACTCGTAGCTGACGCGGGTGAGGAATGAGTGGGGCTGGTGGAAAGAGCTCAGCCCACGCATCGTGCCGTGGACATCGAACTCGGACGGGCTTTGTCCCCACCAAGCGTCGCCGCCCGAAGCCGTGTTGACAAAATCTCCGCCCAGATCGATAGCTTTGCTGAGCCAGTAAGACGTATCGAGCGTCAGACCCCGCCAGCGAGAAGCAACAAGCCGTACCTTCGCCGCATCGTAGTAACCGCGCGAGGCGTTGAGCACACGTCGTACTTCAAAGTACCGATGATCTGCGCGGCGTATGTTGACCGTGTTCGTCGTGAGCGCGATCCCGGGGATCGGGCGACCTCGGTTCGTATTCCACAGATTGAGCAGCCGGATCGAACGGCTGCCAACATAGCCGACTTCGAGATCCCAGTCGCGAGCCAGTCCCAATTCCCATTGCAAGTTGTACTGGTGGGAGTAAGGCATCGCCAGATCTGGGTCCAGTTCGACGACCGTGCTTCGGGCACTGGCGTCTAGGGCTTCAGACTTCAAAGCCGATAGAGGTTCTACCAACGTTGGCGCTGAGACTACGACATTGATGCTTCCCGGCGGGTTGAATCGAGCCTGACTGTATGTAACTGGGAAGATCTCGCCGTAATGGAGCCCGTAGGCTCCTCGAACTACGCCCAAGTTTCCACGTAGGCGGTATGCGAAACCGAAGCGAGGGGCCAAGTTATTGCAATCACAATTGAATGGAATCCGATTTCGGCCGTTGACCTCCGAAGGTGCGACGGCCACCTGATAGCGCAGCCCAATGGTGAGCGTCAGATCAGACAGCACTCGCCATTCGTCACCCGCATAGAACATCGCATCCCAACTGCGGAAGCCGCGACTGATGTCTCCGATCGCCTGCTGGTACTGGCTGGGACGACCGAGACGGACATTGGTGATGGTGTCAGTGCCGAAATTGTCGTCGAAGACGTACTCACCACGATGAACGGCACTTTCGAAGCCGTTGATCTGCCTGCGTATCGCTGTAGCGCCTGCCGTCAGATTATGCTTCCCTCGGCGATGACGCACTTGGGTTGCGTACCGGAATGTGTTCCGGGAGCGGTCGATCGGGATGATCGGTCCGGGGCCGAGAAACTGCAGAGCCGCAGACATCCAGATTAGAGGCCCAACCGCCGAATCATCAGAAACCAGGAGTGACCCCACTCGGTCGAAGCCCGCGGATGCATCCATCGCGGTGACCGGGGACCAACTACGGCTCCAGGTGACGCGTGCCCTGTGGTTCTTGGTGGTGGTGTTCGGATTCTGCCCGCCGACGAGTTGAAACGCTTCCACCTGCTGTCCAGTGAACTGGTGGCTGAGAACAAAACGATCGCGATCTCCCGCGCCGACATCCAGACGAGGCGCCAGTGAATCGTTGTCGATCGACTGTGGCGAGTTCGTATTGAGCGCGCGTGGGTCGATATCGGGACGGTTGGGTAGCTCGTCGGGATAGGCCCCCAGCATCCGGCCCACGAAGTGCCGAGTCTCTCGATCTACCGGCTCGCCCGTGACTGGGTCACGATCCAGTGGCGTTCGCTCATCCGCCTTTGGTACGAGCACATTCCCGTTGACATTGCCTCGAACTCTCTTCTGGCTCCCGTCGAGGCTGAGATTCACCCTTTGGCTAAGAGGTATCAGGACTTGGAATCCATAGTCATTCGAACGAGCTGGCTGGACGCTTCCGACTTGGAAGAACGAGCGGGCGCTGAAGACGCTGTTGTTGTGCGTCTCGTAGATTCTGCCATGCATGCCAGAGGTTGCCATGTGGGCTTGGTGCAGCGACGAAGACGGCGAGCTACCGGTCTCGGCGCCGAAGTAGCTGGTCTCAGCCTTGAACTCCTTGATGATCGTTGCCGAGGCACCCAGCCGTTCATTGAGCTCCCGCTGTACCGCGTTGTCGACCAGCGTGATCCTTACGTTCTCGTTGCGGCGGCTCTCGCCCGCCGAGGCGTCCGTCTGGCCCAAGAGGTTGAGTTCTGTACGATCCGGCCCGGTATTGGCCGCTTGAACGGCGTCGGCCCCCTCGGATTCTGCGGCGGGAACTGAGGCAGCCCCGTCAGGTTCGGCCAAGGTCGGGTTGTCTTGGAGGGGAGCGCCATGTGCCACGAACGGTAGAGATGAGGGCAGTCCAATGGACCAGACCAGAACCCAGTGGCTGCCCAACAAGCCCAGACTCGCACTCGACGCAGTCCCTAACGGACGGTGGGAAGATCGATTCCCCCGCGCGTAGGAACTTGGTTTGTCCGAAACACGAGACCTCGAACAGGCCTCAAGAAACCATGCTCCGAGAGTCTTGTAAGGGCTGATCTTGGAGCCTGCCAAGGCTTGACGATTCTAACGGGTGTGTCCTTACAAGAGTGGATGGCGATCCCGATCGAAATCGGCCGCTTTCTCGGGAGATCGCAGCGAAGCGGCGTTCCGGCCGTTGGTTGGACCTTCGCTGGCACGGCCTCCCTAGGGGTCCCTGATTCCATCAGAGGCCGCGTTCAGCGCCATCCGCTGTTCTCCACCCCGCAGGCCGTGATGCTGCTATCCGGCCTGCCAGTGCCTGATTTGACCAATCTCGGCATTGATATCGACAGCAGCCCCGCGCAGGTGCCGTCCCGCAGAGAGGTGCCTAGACCAGATAAGGGCCGGCCGGCACTCTAGCGCAGCTTGCGCGTTAGCCCCATGGCACTCTCCTCCGCCGAGAGGCGGCACACGGCTAGCCGGCCCCCCTCGTCTCTAGCCTCAGGGCGTGGCCCACGGTGCTCTGCGGGCAGATCGGAAGGCGAGATCACCTAGCAGCGCCGGAGCTGTGCCTCCTCGACATGTTCCCAGGATTCGTTGAGCCGTTGAAGTCCGATGCAATGTTGGGCCGCACTGGGATGTTTTGAATCGCTGCGAAGATCTGGCCGATCCGGCGTCGTCGCATAGCGAATGGGTCGGCTCGCTCCTAGGCTTGACCTTACGCCTTGCAAACTGGATGCGAGACAGCCTGTCAATGGTTCACTGGGCCCTCGAGCTTTGGAGCAATCCGAGCAAACGCCCGGCTTGCCGGTAAACTGCCGGTCAGCGAAGAATGGCAAGCAAACACAGATATTCTGCGGCTGTAACGTGGACGGGCAACTTGGGGGAAGGGACCCGTTCCTACAAGACATATGCGCGTCAGTATGACATTACGTGCCCGGGAAAGCCAACCGTCTTCGGCTCGGCTGATCCCAAGTATCTGGGCGATTCCGAACGGCACAATCCCGAAGATCTGCTGGTGGCCGCCCTGTCGGCCTGTCACATGCTCTGGTACCTTCATCTATGCGCGGTCAACAAGGTTGTGGTCACGGCGTACCGGGATTCGGCTGATGGCGTGCTGCGGGCGAATCCGGACGGCTCAGGCGAGTTCGAGAAAGTGACGCTTAGGCCGGAGGTGACCATTGCCGGCGACAGCTGTGCGGAGACCGCGAAGAGCTTGCACGGACGGGCCAGCGCCATGTGTTTCATAGCCCGTTCCGTGAACTTCCCGGTCGAACATCATCCTGAGATCGTGAAGGTTTAGGGGCCTCGGTCCTGCATTCGCGGACGATTGGTAATCCGGCTCTGGCGCGCCAGCCAGCCCTGTCAAGGCGGACGGACCTTCGCGCATACTCGAGTCTGTTTCGGTAGGGCAGGGCCGCAGACAGCAGCGAGGGAAAGCCGCCTGCACTTCTTGCTGAGGAGCCGCGGCCGGATCCTCAATCACAGCCTCACCTGCGCTGGCCTCGGACGGCAGCCTCCTTCGGGTGTTGGCACTCGGCCTCCCTCGACTCGATCGGTCCGTAGGCCTGCTAGCCGGGGCGCGAATCCCGCGACGTCTGACAGGTCGATGCCGGGAACATCCCCCACTTGGGGGCCCACTCGGCGAGAGAAGCTGCCCCGCTGCCAGCCGTCGCCGGGCGGGCCGATCAGTTGGACGGCAGTGGCCGGATCCGGATGTCTCGCCATTTCATGACCAGTGGCTGCCGGGTGGTGATGCCCCTGCCTGCATGGACCGGCCTCGCGAGGTCGTTCTCGTTGATCCCGTGGACCTGCAGGGCGATGAACCCGCGCCTGTGCGTCTCATACACCTCTTCATTGACTAGATCCTCGACAAGATGTCCGTTCACCCAGGTCTGGATGCGCGGCCCGCGCGCAACGATCCGCAACCTATTCCACCCGTCCGGCACAAAGTGCGAGTGACCAGCATCGATCCTCTCCTGCGTCGATAGCCAGCCCGTGCCGAGTGCCTCTCCGTAGAGCACTCCTGTGGTCGGCTGACCGGCGTATTGGCGCCGGATTTCGACTTGCGGGCCGTTGACCCTCCCGGCCCGTCCTGCGGTCGTGCGCGCGCCATCGCCGGAAGCCGGCATGGGCCGGATCTTGGTGCGGATTTGGATTCCCGAGTTGGTGATCGGATCCAGATACGTCTCCAGTTCCAGTTCGAAGTCGCCGAACTGGCGCAGCGAGCAAAGAAAGGAGTTCATCCGCGCGCTTCCCTCCACGGTCCGGCCAACGATGGCGCCGTCCTCCACCGTGAATCGGTGGGCCCCGTTCATGTGGACCCAGCCCTCCAGGCTCTCCCCGTCGAAGAGTTCGATCCAATCGGATGTGGCGGCGGGCAGCGGCTCCTCCTCTTCGGGCAGGGCGAAGGCCACAATCGAGTCGCCCGACTTGGTTCCGTTCTTGCCTCCGCCTCCCGCCGCCACCGCCAAGTACTGCCTGCCGTCCACCATGTACATGCTCGGAGTGGCGTAGCCGCCGGCCGGAAGCTGGTACTCCCAGAGCACCCGCCCAGAGTGTTTCTCGAACGCCCGGATCTTCTCGTCCGCGGTGGCGGCGACGAAGACAAGGCCCCCGGCAGTGGCCACGGCGCCGCCGAAATTCATCGTTCCCGTGTTGCGGATACCCTTGGCTGCGAGATTGGGGTATTCGCCTAGCGGCACCTTCCAGAGAAGCTCCCCTGTGAGTAGGTCGATGGCATTGAGCGTGCCCCAAGGTGGCGCAATAGCCGGCACGCCGTGAGGGTCGGAGAACACCGAGTATCCGTCGATCGTGTATCGGTGTGCCCGGGAGCTTCCGCTGCTGGCCGCAGTGTCAGGCGGGGACTCGATGTACGCCGCGAGGGCTTCCAAGTCTGCGGAGCTGAACTGCGGATAGGCCGGCATGTTGTTCCGCCCTTGCGCGACGATCCTCTTCAGTCCTTCCCGATCCAGTCCGAGGTTGACTAGGTTCGTTCCCGGCTCGGCAGTGCCGCGTCGGTCCGAGCCGTGGCACGCCATGCAGTGTGTCTCGTAGAGCTGGCGGCCGGCCCCGTCCCTAGCCCGCTCGCCTCCGGAGCGGACCTCAAACGCTGGCTTGAGCCGACCGATGGTGGGCGCCTCGTTGACGTTGACGTACAAGGTGCTCAGCTGCGGGTCGAAAGATCCGCCGTTCCACTGGGCGCCGCCGAGGTGTCCCGGCACTTGCAGTGTTCCCTGTAGGCTTAGCGGCGTGTAGAGCGAACCTGGCCGGTACTTGCGAAACTCTCTCAACGCAAACTCGCGGGCCTCGGGCGTGATGTCGGTGAGGTCGGCCTCGGAGAGCGACAGGCGCACCAGCGGAGCCGGCCGGAGGGGGAACGGCTGGGTTGGCCAGGCTTCCTCGCCCGGCACGTCAGACCGCGGGACCGGAAGTTCGTGCACCGGGAACAGGGGCTCGCCCGTGTCCCGATCCAGAACGAAGGTCAGGCCCATCTTGGTGAGTTGGACTACCGCCTCCCGGCGCTCCCGGCCGTTCTGGAGTGTCACGAGGATGGGTGCCGCCGGCAGGTCGTAGTCCCAAATGTCGTGGCGCACGACCTGGTAGTGCCACTTGCGCTCGCCGGTTGCGGCGTCCAGCGCCACCACGCTGTTCGCGAACAGGTTCGGGCCCTTGCGGAAGGCCCCGTAGAAGTCGTCTGTGACGGCCCCCGTGCCGACAAACACCCAGCCACGACCTTCGTCAACTGTGGCGCCGCCCCAGGAGTTCGCGCCGCCAAACGTCTCGCCCTCGGGCCAAGACCAAGTGTCATGCCCAAACTCCCCGGGCTCGGGGATCGTGTGGAAGATCCACTCCATCTCGCCGGTCACGGCATTGAAGGCACGCACGTGCCCGGGCGAGGATCCGTAGGTTTCGTTCACGCGACCGCCTAGGATCAGCAGGTCTTTGTACACCGCTCCCGGAGTCGTCATCTGCAGCGCGACGCCATCCGGGTCCACTCCCAAGCCCTCCCGCAGGTCGATGAAGCCGTCCTTGCCGAAGGAGCGGATCAGTTGCCCGGATCGCGCATCGATCGCGTAGGCCCGGTCCCTGACGTAGTGGAATATGCGCTCGCTTTCCGCACCCTTCCAGTACGTCACTCCTCGGTTCCGCTGGCGTATGATCCTCCCGTTGTTGTGCGTGGAAGGGTCGAACTTCCAGATCCTCTCTCCTGTCGCCGCATCTAGGGCGACGGCACTCAGGCTGGGTGTGACGGCGTAAAGGACTCCGCCGACGACGAGAGGATTGGAGTACATTGTCGAGCGCTCCGCAGCGTCGCCAGTGCGGTGCTCCCAAGCGGGTCTAAGTCGGTGAACGTTGGTCGCATTGATCTGGGCCAGCGGGGAATACTGGCTCCGGGATTGGTCCCCCAGATAGACTGGCCAGTCCCAGTTCCCCGATGCCCGGACGGTCTCGATCAAGTCCGGGCGAGCCGGCCCCGACTGCGGCAAGGCCGGCACGGCTGCCATCAGGCACATCACTGCGGTCGCAGCCCACTGCCCGAAGCGCGGCCCCATGCGCTTCATGATCGGAACGCTCCCACTGTCCACAGCTCTTTGGAGTTGCCTGGGAGCGCCGAATACCATGCTCATCAAAGTCGCCCGTTGAGCGGCGGCACGACTGCTCCTGCCGGCGCATGCAAGGGCCAGCGCGACCCTGCTGCCCGATGGCTGCCGCGGCGGCACGCGGCGGCACGCGAAACATGGGTCGCCCGGCCTTGGCCCTCAGGCCTCTCAGCGTGACCGCGCACGCCGAATGTTACCAGAACCCCACATCCTGGATCCGCCGAAGTTTGCGTGGCCGGCCCAGCGTCCCCGCGCAAGTAGACTTGAATTCGCAATGGCCACCGTCGCAGT
>JAJDWM010000265.1 GCA_022825595.1 Bryobacterales bacterium
CGCAAAGATCCAAGCCGGGACCGAGACGAGCGAGACCCGAGCGAGGTCTATGGCAACCGCCGCGATGAGTCCAACTGCAGCCGCGTTGACGGCGTCGAGAAAGGCAGCGCTGATCCGGGAAGTCCTTAGCCGGCGGACCAACGGATTGAGGATCCAGACAAACCCGAACCCGGGCAAGAAGATTCCGGCAGTCGCGACGACAGCGCCCAACCACCCTCCAACTACGTAGCCAAGAAATGTTGCTGCGGTCAGAACCGGGCCAGGCGTGAACTGGCCCACCGCGATCGCGTCTAGCAGCTCCTGCTGGGTGACCCAGCCGTAGTCCTGGACCAGCCCGCCTTCAAGGAACGCAATTAGGACGTAGCCGGAACCGTACAGAACGCATCCCACCTTGAAAAAGAACTGACCCAGCTCGCGGAGACCGGCCCCCTGGCCTTCCGCAGCCATAGAGGATCCGGGCATGCAGAGCGAAACAATTGTCCCCGCTAGGAAACCGCGAGGTACCAAGAGCGCCAAGCCGCCGAGGATGCCGCCAACCAGTAGCGCCGGGATCTCGCCGATTCCGGCCAGAACGGCGAGAGCAACCCCCGTGGCGATCACCGCGAGACCTGCGTTTGCAACCGCTTTGCGTCCGAGTTTGACTACAGCCCCCAGAATGACCACCAAGACGGCGGGCCGAACTCCTTGGAGGAACGCTTCAGCACTGGGAAGCGTACCGATCTTCACGTATATCGACGCGAGCACAGCAGTAATCGCCGCAGCCGGCAGGACGAAGCCAAGCCCTCCGGAGAAGAGTCCCAGTGCTCCGCCCCGTTCGTACCCGATGTGCATCGTCATCTCGGTCGAGTTGGGACCCGGGATCAGGTTGGTGGCACCCATGAGGTCGAGGAACCGCTGTCGCGACAGCCATCCGCGACGCGAAACGAACTCGTCCTCGAGGAGGGCCAGATGCGCAGCGGGCCCGCCGAATGCAATGCAGCCGAGTCGCAGGAAGGCTGCCCAGATTCCCGGCAATCGGCCGATCGAATCCCTGACGGTCATGCCAAGGTCGCCCAAGTCGGAGGGAGTTCCCGTGAGCCTACCTTCGCCATGCTTCCATGTCCGGTCGGCGCGGTCCCGGGTCGAAGAAGCGGGCTCCGGAGCCAGTCCGGTCATAGTCCCCGAGTTCGGACCGCACCTGCTCGACCATCCGCATCATGCGCCCCACGATCGTCGCGCTCTGCGCGGCCAGATTCCGGCTCTCGTTCCAGTCGAACCTGAGGTCGTACAGTTCGGGTGCCTTGACAGCGTCGATCATGCGCCCGTACCAGGTGGTCCACGGCGGGTCGGCCGGTCGCTCAAGGACGAGCTTCCAGCGCCGGTCGCGGACGGCCTGCAAATGGGTGTACCCGAAGTAGAAGAAGGTCTCACGAGGGCTTCGTTCGGCCCGACCCTCGAGCCACGGCCAGAGGTCAATCCCGTCAAGCACTCTTCCGCTGGGCAGCGGTGCCCCGGCAAGGCCAGCAAAGGTCGGCAGCAAGTCGAGGGTCGACGCCATATCATCGCTTACCTGCCCGGCCGGAATCCGGCCAGGCCAGCGGAAGATTGCGGGCACTCGCAGGCCGCCCTCCCACGTCGTCATCTTGTAGCCCCTGAGCGGGGAGGCGCTTCCACCGTAGTCCCCCAGGTGGTCCTCGATCCACGGGCCGTTGTCAGACGTGAACACGACGAGCGTAGTCCCGTCGAGACCCAGCCTTTCCAAGGCATCCAGAACCTTGCCCACGCTCCAGTCGAGTTCCTCGATCACGTCCCCGTAGAGGCCCCGCGGAGAGCGTCCCTTGAAACCGGGGGATGCTCCGAGCGGAACGTGGGGCATCGTATGGGACAGGTACAGGAAGAACGGTCGGTGGCGATTCTGCTTTAGAAACTCAATGGCTTCCTCGGTATAGCGCCTCGTGATCAGATTCAGGTCCGTCGGGCTCTCGAGCACCGCTTCATTGCGCATCAGTTCGGTCTTCCAGCCTCCCGGTTCGACCTTGCGCGTCGTGCCGTTGTGCGACGGAGTGCCGAAAAAGTAGTCGAATCCTTGGTTGTTCGGAAGCAGTTCCTTCTTGTACGGCCCGGTCCCCGGCCCCCTTGCTCGCGCGCCGGCTCCCGCCAGGTGCCACTTTCCGATCAGCGCGCTCACGTAGCCCTTGGACTTCAGAACCTCGGCGATGGTCTCTTCCTGGGGGTGCAGGATGGTATGGGGCCCTTTGGTGTTGCCGGGCTCGGCGAGGCGGATCGGATAGCAGCCCGTGAGCAGTGCCGCTCGCGATGGGCCACAGACGTTCTGGGCATAGAAGCTCGTCAATCGGATGCCCTCCGCGGCCATCCGGTCCAGATTCGGCGTCCGAATGTGGCGGTTCCCATAGCAGCCGAGATCTCCGAAGCCCAAGCTACCGCGTCAGGAATCGGTTGGGCGGCAGGGCAGACTGAACGGGTTGGTTGCGTGGGGGATTGGAGGACATCGACTGAGAGGGCGCAGCTGTCCTGTCCCTGAAGTAGCTTATGAAGCCATGAGTGACCTTGAATTGCGTCCAATGAAGAACAGTGTGGCCCATTCCACTTCTGTGTGCACGTGAACTTCCTTATTGTCGAGCGACTGGCCTAGCCGGATCAACACTGCGGCCGATTCCCCACGCCTGCCGCTTGGACTGCTCTGGTCCCCTCGGCAGTCCCTCACTCACTGTGCATACTCTCGCATCTTGGCTGTGCCCGAGTGGCCATTTGGCCTGATTCCCGCCGGATCGGACCGGTTTCCGGGGGGTTGCAGCCCCTCATATGAGGGAGTATTGATAGTCAAAAAGGATTTCATCTATACTTCATCCTGATGCCCGCACGCTCCCCCAAGATGCTCACCGATGCCCTGGCCGGCCCGGCCCCGCTCACCTTCCCGCAGCTCCAGGCCGCCCTCGACGGGGCCTCCCCCGCCACCACCTCCCGCTACCTGCGC
>JAJDWM010000454.1 GCA_022825595.1 Bryobacterales bacterium
GTCGAACCGGTTGGGACCCTCGCTGTCCGAGCTCAGGTAGGCGTCCAGCAGATCCTGCCACGGGCCGTGGTCGATCTGCTGCTGGTTAGACTCATCGCTCGCCTCCCAGAATGCGATCAGCTCGGCCTTGTTGAACTGCGCGCTCGCGCTGGTCACAGCCAAGGCCATTCCCAGCCCGATCGTGCCCGCCCGCTGCCCCCACTTCGGCGGGGAAGGGGATTGTTGCGTCAGTTGTCTCATGAACGTCTCCAAGCTGCGTGTTCTTCGGGTCGCGGGGCTGCGGAAGGGGGCAGGGCCCGTGCCCGCAGCCGAGCAATGGTGGATAGGATTCCAGCGCTGGCGCCCAGAACGCCTCTCAGTGTCCCGCCGATCTTGGACTTTCCGTGCCGCCTGCGGCGGGTGTCCACGGGGACTTCCACCACCCGCAGCCCATGAATGATGGCCTTGACCTGCATCTCTACGGTCCAGCCGTATGCCTTGTCGCACATCTCGAGGCGGCGCAGTGCTTCGGAGCGGATGGCCCGGAATGGTCCGAGGTCGGAGACACTGCGCCTCCACAGGAGCTGGATGAGCAGGCTGGCCGTCCTGTTCCCGATGACTTGTGCGGCCGACATGGCTCCCGATTCGCAGCGGCCGAGCACCCGTGAGCCGATGACTAGGTCCGCCCCGTCCGCTAGGGCCTCCAAGAGGTCGGTGGCCTGGCGCACCTCGAACGCTTGGTCGCCGTCGACGAACACTACGGCATCGACGGGCTGCAGCACCAGCAGCGCTGTCTGGCATGCCAGGCCGTAGCCCGGTGTTGGCTCCAAGACGACGCGCGCGCCCGCCGAGAGCGCCCGACGGGCCGTCCCGTCAGAGGAGCGGTTGTCGCACACAACCACATCGTCAAAGACCGGGCCGCCTCCGCCAACCGACAGGGCGCGCAGCGCCCGGACGACTGGCCCGATATTCTTGACTTCGTTGTGTGCGGGGATCACGGCCCCGACTCTCAGTCGGTTGAACACGGGACGGTGGCACGTCGCGCAGTACGGCGCCAGACGTCGCACGAGACCGCTGCCAGGATGGTGCCGAACTCTGCGGGCCGGACCCAGGCGGGCTGTTCGTACGGTTGGAAGCTGGCGTCCCCGAGATTGAGGCCCGTCACGTAGCTGAGGAGGACGGCAACGGAGGCTGTCCAAGCCCACAGGCTGGGGACGATTGTCGCGAATGGCAGCAGCCAAAGCAGGTACCACGCGTTAATCACAGGGGATGCCGCCAAGAGCGCCCCGTAGAATAGGTCGCCCCTAGGCGGAGCGGTCGCTTCAACTCGGCGACAGATCCGATAGTAGCGCAACGCCGCGGCGCAGCAGGCGGCTCCCAGAACAACCCTGGCGCCGAGCGAGCCGATTGCTGTGGCCAGCGGTCCATACACTGCCGAATTGAACTCCCATTCCGTGGCGAAGACCACGAGCGACTCCAGATCCGTCCCGCCCGCGAGCACGAACGGGGCATACAGCACGCCTAGCGTCGCCCCACAGGTCGCCCAGTATCGGGCCCTAGCACGAGCGAGCACGAATGGAGCCAGCAGCACGGCAAATACCTTTGCACCGCATGCCAGCCCTAGGCTCACAGCCGCGGCCCACCACCTGCGCTCTCTTGCCAAGACGATCGCCGCTAGCAGCAGCGCCACGCCAACGCCGTCTGGGTGGGCCGTGAACGCCACCTCCTTGACCACCAGAGGGCACCACGCGTATAGCAGCACATTGCGCGGCGGGGCGAGGCGCAGCAGGAGAGCCACGATTGCCAGATCCGCGATGACCAGGATCAGCTGCAGGATGCCAATGCTCGCTGGCCGCAGCCAGTAGCCCACTAGGAAGGCCGCTTGGGTCGTAGGGCCGTAGATTGTCGGCAGGTCTGGGTTGTTGATGCCGTCGAGCACACGCTGAAAGGCCTCTGGGATGCTCGGATCCGCAAATGATTCTTCCGGTGCCGCTCCGTACGGCGATCCGGTCGTGGCAAATCGAAATCCGTCCCACAGGTACCGGAAGTAGTCGTCCTCGTAGACCGGCCCTCCCAGCAAGCCGCAGACACGGAAGACGATAGCCCAGCCGATCAGGCATGCGACCGGCAGTTCCGCACCTCGTTTGCCCAGTCGCCAGAAGAGCGCGAAGGTCGCCAGCGCCGCACCTGCCAGAGATCCAAAGAAGAGGGCCAAGGGCGGCCCGCCTGGCTGCTGGGCCGACCATGCCAGAACGCCGTATGCAAGTGTGCACGAAGCACCCGCTGCGTGAATCCATAGCAATGGGGGCTTGCCCCCTGATCCTCGCAATTGGCTCCCGTTCGGGTCCGGCAAGGCGGGCGGCGGCCTTCCGCCAACCGCCCGCTAGGTCTTCCCGCTAGTCGCCTGCCGTGATGCGCAGGTTGCGGTAGTGGGCGACCGTGGATCCTTCCATCCAGAGTGCGATCTTGCCGGTTGCCTCAGCCCCGGATTTGACGTCGTTGACGATCAGCGTGGGCTGCTCCGCACCGTTGACGTGGATGCGGGCCTTCTCGCCGCTCACGACGATCTTCACTGGTATCCACTTGGCAGGGACGATGTCGGCATAGGTCTCGTACTTGCTTGGCGTCTCGCTCCGGAAGCGGAACCAAGTCCATTCAGGGTGCGAGATGTACTGCACCGAGTGGTTGCGACGCACTTGGTCCTCCGCACGGCCGTTCGTCGGCCTGAGGTAGAAGCAGTCGTAGGTCTTGCTGTCCTTGAGGCGCCACGCGAGTCCGACGAAGCCGCGGGCACTGCCCTGCGATCCCGGCTGGGGCTGTCCGGCAAGCTCTAGCTCGATCGTGCCGTTTCCGAAGTCAGAGCCTTCGATGATCGCGAGATGGCTCGTGCGGAAGCGCTCGAAGGCACCCGGCCCCCGCGGCGGCTCTTCGCCCCGCGCACGCGCCGCCTCCACCGCTTCCCGCCGGCGCTTCGCCGCGGCTTCGACCACTTCTGGGTCGGCTGTGATCCTGATTCCCTTGCGGCCCTCTAGCGTGGCTGGTTCAGCGATCACGTTGACCAGTTCCAGGCCGTCGGTCGAGTCGAGCGCCAGCTGCTGCGCGGACGCCTGCGCCAATAGCCCGGCCACAGCCAGCAGCGCCAAGGGCGCCGCGGATGTCAGGCTCCGCGCTGCCATCACTCGCTCCAAGGAGGGGTCACGCCGTTGGCGCGGGCATACGCGATCGATTGGCCCAAGTGCTCGCTGAGATGGCCGAGCGCGGTCCACAGCGCCCCTCGTGTCGTGGTCTCCCTGCCGAACATCCTCATGGGCTTCTCGGCGTCGGTGCCCACGTTGCCGATGGCTCCACTGATGTGCTCGAACGATGCCTTGATCCGCGAGACGATCTCAGCCTTGTCGGTGGTCGACTTCTCCAAGCCCCGCACGTCCAGACCTTCTGGGGGATTCGTGCCGAAGGCGCGCGACACAAAGTAGTTCGCGCTGCTGACGTGCAGGAACACCTCGGCCGTAGAGCGCACTCCATCGCTCGGACGGTACCCTAACTTGTCGGCTGGGGTGGCCTCTGCCAGCCCCACGAATTTCTCCTGCAAGGTCGCCAAGCGCCCCTTGGCCTCTTCCGCAAAGGCGTGGTTGTCGGCGAGCATCACTGGTGCGGCCATCAGGGCGACGGCACACAGCAATGCCAGTTGGCGAAGTTGTTGATGCATGATTCAGTCCTCCGTTTGTCGTAGGTTTTCTAAGGTTTCGAACGGTCGGCGTGCCACCGCCTCATAGAGGGGGGACACTCCATATACCTATGGCTTGCCGAGGCCGAGATTGGTTACGTTCGGGCCGCGGCCTAGCCGATTCCGAGGTCCGAGGCTCTCTCGGTGATGGCTCCACAGGCCGCGCAGACTTCGCTCCCGCAGGCTGGGCAGCAGATGGTCGGAATCACCCCGCGACAGCACTGGGGGCAGTACGTCTCCGACCTCAGAGAGGATTCGGCAGTCGGTCTGCTGGGCAAGTGGTCCAGTGGTGCCCCGCAGTCGCCACATCGGCGCGGGGCTGTCTTCTGTGCCGCCTTGGTGATCCTCTCGCTTTGCTGCCCCATTCGAGTATCGCAACGGGTCCGGCGATTGCTCACCCGCACGCTTCTCCTGATCCTACGCCGCGCTGCAACGCCCGAATACGGGACTCTTCCACGGGCGATTCTTGTGGTTCATCGGGTATCCAATCGACGACCTCCGCAAAATCAACCAGTAAGTTAGCGGTCCAAGCACTGTACGATCATGAGCCCCGGTTGGTGCGATGGGTTGGGTGAGTAGGTTCGGGCGCAACCCGCAAAGAGCAAGTGCGGCCTACTGGGACGCGGGACTGCCGCTAGAATCCCATTCTCGCCAGCAATGCGACCGACGCTTGCAGCAGGGCTTCGATGCAGTTGTCCCTTGGCTCCCCGCCCGTGCTGACTAGTATTCCTGAAGGATGGCCGCTCGGACCGCTGACTCGGACAACCGTCGAATGCTTCCACGTGCCGCCGGTGATCCGCACGAAGATCATCGCTATTCCGAGGACAGCTCTACCAACCAGTCTGCCGCATCGGGGAGTCGATCCTCTCGGGCGATTCGATCACGCTGACGTTCAGGAATGCCCGACAGGCCATGAGGGGAGCCGACAAGCTGGACCG
>JAJDWM010000681.1 GCA_022825595.1 Bryobacterales bacterium
TCGGGCTGGAGCCTCAACGCGGCGAGCGAAGCCACCCTGCACCTGCGGGCCGCACCTTCACCCATCCGCGCCTTCCCTCCCCTTGGTCCTCAAGAGGGCCAGTCTCCTAGGCCCAAAATACTCCCCGGACTGAATGCTTACAATCGGGAGTACACACGGCGCTCCCGGTCGGTCAAGTCCGACCAAGCGGGATCACCGGGGTTGCGTGGCGGCAGGACCGACCCGTCGGGAATGACCCCAAGCTCCAGCTGCCGCTGATAGCGCCGCTGCCGGACTGCGTCCCAACCATCGTCAAACACTCCGGCATACTTCCGGATGTAGCGCTTAGGGACCTGAATGGGAGCGTGGGTCGCTCCGAACGCTACGTAAAGGAAGAACGGCTTGTCCGGGTTGGAGTCCTGCTTTCCTCCGAGCATGGCCATCGCTTGGTCCACGATGTCCTCCGAGAAGTGGTAGCTCGGACGTTGAGGCGCCGGGATGGAATGGTTATCGGCCACCAAGTCCGGCCGGTACTGGTCGGTCCACCCGGACAGGAATCCATAGAACCTGTCAAAGCCCTTCTGCAACGGCCAGTGCGTTCGGTCCCCGCCTGGCTTCATGTCTTCCGGCGGAACTAAGTGCCACTTCCCAACCGCGAACGTGCTGTAGCCATTCCTGCTAAGGATCTGTGCGATGGTCGCCGCCGTAGGCGAGACCCGTCCGCGGGTGTGCGGATACCCTTCGTCGGCCCCGGGCAGCTCCTTCATGCCTACCGAGTGCGCGTTGCGACCGGTCAGCAGGGACGCCCTGGTCGGCGAGCAGACGGCCTTTGACTGGAAGTTCGTGAATTGCAGGCCGCCATTCGCCAGGGTGTCGATGTTGGGAGTCGAGACTTCGGCTCCGTAGCATCCAAGATCCCCGAATCCGGTGTCGTCCAGAACGATGTAGACGACGTTAGGGCTTCCTTGGGGCGGTTTCGCTACCGGGACCGAGGAAGGCTCGGACTCATCGGCCGTGCGACCAATGACACCGCCGAATCCAGGAGACGATCCAGGCTGGCAGGCTGACTGGGCATCGGCCGCTTCCACCACGGCTAGGGCCAAGACCAGAAGATGCGGCCCGAATCGCATCCATTGCAGGCTTCGGCCCAGCCATTGAGAACCTGATCCGGCCACCTTCCCCATCCGTCGTGCTCCTTAGTCCGCCAGCGATGCGAAATAGGAGTGTCGCACACGCCGTATGACCACAGTCTGGCGGGCACGTCGCCTATAGAGACGCACCCCACGATCGGTCCGGACCGCATGCCAGAGCACGCTTCGACGGGCGAACGTCCGTGGAGAGAGATTCCTCGGATAAAATGCGGGCGATGGACTCAGTAACCCGGCGCGCATTCACAACCCGGGCCGCAATCGCCGCCAGCGCTGCATCGTACGCTCGAATCCGCGGGGCGAATGACTCGATTGGCATTGGCGTAATCGGCCTGGGGAACATTTCACGAGGTCACCTCCAAGAGTTCACCCAGCGACCGGACTCGAGGATCACAGCGGTTTGTGACATCTACGCACCCCGCCTCGACGCAGGAGTCACACAAACCGGGGCCCGAGGCTACCGCCGATTCGAGGACCTGATCCACGATCCGGACGTCGACGCGGTTATCATCTGCACCCCTGACCACTGGCACGCCCCAATGGCCATCGCGGCCATGAGGGCCGGCAAGGATGTTGATGTCGAGAAGCCCATGAGCCTCACCATCTCAGAGGCGCGCGAGATGGTCAGGACTGCACGCGAGACGCGCAGGATCCTCGCCGTGGACAGCGAGCACATGGCCCACGGCATCTGGGAACCGGCAAGAAGTCTCGTGCAGGCAGGACTGCTCGGCAAGATCCTCTGGAGCCAGACAAGCCGCAGCCGGAACTCGCGTGAGCCGCCGTTCAACTACGCGATCGACGAGAGCGCGAGCCCCGACAACCTCGACTGGGAGGCATTCCTTGGCAGCGCGCCAAAGCGGCCCTTCTCGAAGGAGCGATTCTTTCGCTGGCGCAGGTACCGCGACTACTCCGGAGGCATCGCCACCGATCTCTACTACCACCACGTCACCCCCCTCATCCACGTCTTAGGCAGGGAGTTCCCCATCCGTGCCGTTTCGGCCGGGGGCAACTACGGAACGCCCGAATCCGTCATGGAGGTCCCGGACGTGTTCGTGATCGCTCTGGACTTTCCGAGCCGGCACACACTCGTGTGCTCCGGTTCGCTGCAGAACTCCGTCGAACTTCCGATCGTTGTCCGCGGCCGGGAGGCGAACATCCACTTTGGGGGCAACCACCTCAGGCCGGACTACCTGACGCTGGTTCCGGAGGAGCCCTACGTAGAAGGGTTCAGGGAGCGTGTCGAGGCATCCGGCCTTGCCGGTCTCGGCGAGTGGGTCGAAGAGCGCCGTCCAGTTCGCCGCACGGCGTTCGCGGCCCTGCCCGAGCGGCGCAAGCGCCAGCTCGTGGCAGGCCTGCTTGCAGACCCACGGTGGAAGGATCGATACGAGGAAGACGCAAGTACCCACCCCGAGATCACGCGGCGGGGAGACGCACGTGACTCATACTTCCAAGCTGTGTTCGAAGAACGCGAGGCTGCCCGTTCCGTGAGACCGTCGTTGCGGATCAAGGCCCCCCCGACACAGTCCTTCCGCCACTATTTCCTAGAGTCCATCCGCACGCGCAAGCCTGCGCCCCTTGACGGCGAACTAGGCTACCGTTCCCAGGTGGCCGTCAGCCTCGCGGTAGAGGCCCACCGCAGAAACAAGGCAATGGCCTTTGACCTAGAGTCCGAGGAGGTCCGCGAGCTATGAGGACATTGATCGCGGCGCTCGCGGCGTCCTGTCTGGCTATGGCCGCGGAGCACGGATTCGAGCCGATCTTCGACGGCGAATCGCTGAACGGATGGTCGCTGCTGGCCCGAAAGGACGCCACCGGATCGTGGCAAGTGCGGGACGGCACCCTCACCGTGCAAGGGCGCCCCGGAAGCCTCGGCACATTGGCCGACTACGGGGACTTCGAGCTCCGGCTCGAGTGGATGGTCGGACCCCAGGGCAACTCTGGCGTCTTCTACCGCTTCGAAGGGACCGGCAATCCGGCCGAGGTGGCGATCGAGTACCAGATAGCAGACAATGCCCGGCCCGCATCGCAGAAGTTCGCAGTCCGCAAGGCCGGTGCCGCCTACGGATTGTACGCGTCATGTCTGTGCTATCCTGTGGGCGTCCGGTTGGCTTGGTCCTCGGAACCAAGCTTTCCGTCGGGGGGGTCGTTGGTTCCGGCCCCTCCGGCATTTTTCTGTGCCATCTCTCGAAGGACCGGATCCTTGCGGTTGGCACGCTTCACGATTTGAGCGAGGCGACGGCGCCTCGCCCTGTTCCACGGGGCGTAATAGCGCTCCGTGGTGCGCACGCTGCTGTGGCCCAGCAGCGTGCTGACGTCCTGCATGTCGACGTCGGCGGTCAGCAGTTCGACCGCGAAGGTGTCGCGCAGCCGATGCGGGTGGAAGTCCCGGACCCCGGCCGCCTTGGCGACCCGCGCCAGTCGGGACCGCCAATAGCCGGCCACGCTCCGCGGCCGCGACTCTCCCGTCCAGAAGAAGAACCCGCCGCGACGATGCGGCAGTGCCTGGAGGGCGGCGGCCACCGCATCCGGCAGCTGCACCGTCACCAGCTCTCCCGTCTTGGCCCGGCGCAGCACGAGCTCGCCGTTCTCGCGCAGGGCTGCGCGCGACAGCGTCGCGGCGTCGCGGATGGCCAGCCCCGACCAGCGCAGCAGCATGAGCATGGCCCGGTCGGGGGATCCTTCGGGCGCGGCCGCGACCATGCGCAGCACCTCTTCCCGCGCCAGCGGGAGCGTTGGCGAGTCCTGCTGCCGCGGCGGGCGGATCGGCTTGGCCGGCGATGTCTCGATCCACCCGTCCCGCACCGCGTGGTTGAAGAACGCCTTGAGCCGCGCCAGCTCGGTCCGCTTCGTGTTTGCGCCCAGTTCCCGGCTGGCGAGCCAGTCGCGGAGAAACTCCGTCCCGACCGCCTGCAGGTCCCCGACGCCCCTGCTGGCGGCGAGCGCCTGCAGGGACTTGAGCAGGAAGCGGTAGGCGCGCCGCGAGTCCCCGCTCAGCTGCCGGGCGTCCAGGTCGCGCAGGAACGCCTCCGACGCAGCGGCCAGCGTCACCGAGACACCTGCGCGGGGAGGGTGCCGTTTCCGGGGAACGCGTCCGGGTCGCCGCGCGGGAACCACTTGTAGAGGGTCGTCGGGGTGACGCCAAGACTCTTGGCGATCGCCTGCCGCTGCAGGCTCGCGTCCCGCAGCAGGGCCTTGGTGCGGCTGACGACCTCCGGGTCGAAGAAGATCGAGCCCCGGCCCCAGTGCCTGCCCCGGGCCTTGGCGGCCCTGGCGGCCAGCTTGGTCCTCTCGCTGGCCAGCTCCGCCTCGAAGGCCGCCAGCGAGGCGAACAGCTTGAAGACCAGGCGCCCCCCGGGGGTGGACGTGTCGATGGCCTCGGTCAGCGAGACCAGATGGCAGCCGCGCTCCCTGAGCCGCGCCGCGAGAGCGAGCAGGTGGCGGGTCGAGCGGCCCAGCCGGTCGAAGGGCCACACCACCAGGCTGTACCCGGGCCTGAGGAAGTCGAGGCAGGCGTTCAGCTCCGGCCGGCTGGCCAGCCTGCCTGAGGCCCTGTCCCGGAAGATCCGCTCGCAGCCCCGCTGCTCGAGGGCCAACACCTGGGCCTCGGGGTCCTGGTCCACG
>JAJDWM010000090.1 GCA_022825595.1 Bryobacterales bacterium
CTCACCGCGCGGCCTTCGAAGCCCCGGATCCAAGTCTATCAGCAGGCCCCGATGGCCATCCCACAAAACCTAGCGCGAGCAGGAGAGTTCAATCTATGTTTGCGTAGGCTTGTATCCGAGACTGAAGCAGTCCTTGGACCACGTGGCATTGGCACAGCGGAACGGGTCGGCGGATTTGGACACGCCGATGGCCGCCGCGCCAAGTTCTAGGAGATTGCGAGGGACGCTAGGATTGGGGCAGCTGCGGTCCGCCGGCCTGTGCTCGCGGATCCGGACCCCTTCGTGGAGGTCGCGACGCTGCCTAGGCGGATTGGCCATTGGTAGCAACCAGTACGCCTGCTCGCCCGCGCGGGGCGAGCCTCCGGTCCCCGCGGAAGTCATGGCACCCTTAGGGACCTCCTCTAGGGCAGACTCCTCGATCGCCTTGGTACCGCACCTTGAGAGACGCCGGAAAGGCCAGGCCGACCCCTTGCGCTGATGGCCTGCTGACATGCAAGTGTCGGCAGTACAGCGATCTGAGGAAGCCGTTGCCGATTGCACCAAAGGGATGCGCCTCGCTCCCGATGCACTCTCACTCTGTATCGAGCGTGTCAAGGCGTAGGCGGAGCTGGGCCGCTATGAAGACGCCATCGCCGACTTCGATCGGACGAGCAGTATTGCCCCGGTCGACTTGTCGTTGAACTAAAGCCGCTGCTAGCCGAGGTCCGATCTGAGACGCCAGGAGAAGGCACTGGATGACTTTGGGCGGATCGTCAGCCTAGACGCGCACTGGGCCGACGCGTCCGGAGATCAGTAAGCTGTCGGCCGCTCTCGGGAGCGCAACCGGGCCCGGCAAGCCGCCATCCGGCGGTTCCGTGTCGGGACTCGGCGCACAGAGGGCGATCCATGCCGATGCCCTCCCCCAATTCGATCTTGGCGGTCGCCTAGGCTGCCCCGGCAGTGCCAAGTGTCAAGGAATCCGCCGTCAATGGCCGCGGCCCATTCACAGCGAAACGGCGCACGCGAGTCGGCTTGAGAAGACACCCATCCTGCGTGGAGCTGGTCGACAAACGCCGACACCCAGAAATGGGCTGCCGGACGGTCTCCAGCCGATGGCGTGCGCTCGGTCGCCGAGGGCCGGTTCTCGAAGAGGGGTACCGGCACCCTGAAGAAACACGAGGCCTGAGACTTGAACCACGGGAGGGTATTGCCGATCAGCGCCTCGTACGGCTGCCATGCCTCCTTCATCGTTGTTGGTGCGATGAGCGTTCTCTCTAGAGAACCGGCACACGGAACTTCGCCTCAGCCATCTCTGGGCGCACCAACGTCACGGGTCTGCTGGTCCTTCACTGGGTCATTCGAACACCCGCTCCGGGCCCTCGCTCGTCCTCCGCGGCGTTCCTGCGTTTGCCGTCGCCCCTGATCAAGTGCTCTCGATCTCGTTCCGGGCTGCAGTCGCTAAGAAGGCCGACCGGGTCATCCGGCGCCCCTTGGCCTCGTCGTCTATGGCTTCGAGCAAGCCGCGGTCAATAGAGATGTTGACCCGTCGCGAGGATCCGCGGTCCAAGAGGAGTGGGATCAGCACGAAGTCGGCGCCGCGCCGCCAGTCGTCGAGGTCCGGGTCGCCCTTGATGTCGTCGATCGAGCGAGGCAGCGGAATTGGATCGCCGTCGTGGCGGAGTCCCTCGACGTGGAACGCGAGTGCCTCGGCACCTCGCTTCACAGCCTCGTCAACCGTGTCGCCGACCGAGACGCAGCCCGGGAAGTCGGGAAAGCTGACCCCGTAGCAGGTTTCGTCTAGGTGGATGAAAGATACGTATCGCATCGATTCGTCGTCCTTACGTGTTCCAGCCCGCTTGCCGGTAGATCGACGCCACCGTTCCGCGCGGGATGTCCTTTTTCGGGTGCGGCACGGTGACGCGCCCCGGTTTGGCAGGGTGCTTGAACTGCCAGTGGCTGCCCTTGGTGGCGACATGGCCCCAGCCGTCCTGTCGTAGCATCCGGATGAGCCTGCCGCTGATTCGTTCCACAGCCTGCTTGCTGTTGTGTATCACTATACACAATCAACCTCCTCGCGCAGGTCGGGGAGTGCCCACATTGGAGTGAAATCGAAACCGAAATCGAATTCGTGGACAGTTGGACTGCAGAGATTCTGCATGTCATTCATTCGGTGCTGTGCGACCGGCGGGCATTCTACGATTCGGCCATCGACTACGAAGGACTGATGGTCGGCTGCAACGGGCCACGCTGGTTGCGCATGCTGGACAAGGATGAGTATCTGGAGGAACTGATCATGCAGGCGAAAGGGAGAGCGCCTAGCAACCCCAACGGACCGGCCGACGGTATCACAGGGCCACAGATCGGGGCTGCCCAGGTTGTCAGCTAACTGTGATAGGACGAGTCATCCTGTCGGTATCGGCAAGCAACCTTGCCGCTCCGCGGCAACGCTATCGGTGTGCGTAAACGTCGTCTAAGTAGTCCCGCGCGTACGCGAGAATGACCCACCTCGCGACGCTCCTGCCTCAAGGAGCATTCCAGGGGAACGGCCATGAGGGCGCAGGCGTCGCCCCCCGGATCAAGAACGTATGCTCAGGCCAGCACTCGCCATCGTGCCGACATCCATTGAGTTGGGCGACGGTCGGGTCGGCGGCCGCTTGCCTTGGGCCATGTTCTGGGGCTGCTCCCGAGCGCGGCACGACCCGCCTCGCTCACAACCGGCATCCCACGGCAGCAAAACTCCGCAACAGCAGCCCGCGTCGGCAAGACGGTGGGAGTGGATCCGTCCCGGGGGGTGTTTCAGAGGATGCATCGTGGACCGACTCGGAGTGCAGTACATCGACCGCGTGTCTGGACCGAATCTGCGAGACATCCCAACTGTCATGCGTCCCGAGGTGGCAGGTGTCTGGGGTTCACCGCTCGCCCCCCGGCGCAACGTGCAATCTCTGAGAACTTGTTCATCCTGCATGACGGCTAAGGCCAGATGATGCTTCGCTGAGGTCTCTTCCCTGCGAGAACTACCATCGACCCTCGACGCGAAATGGCTCTTCGATGCGGATACGTCTCGCCTGGCGCGAGCAGGGCCAGCGGCAAGCCATGATTCAACGTCGACCAAATCGTCGATCAAGCGCGAGGTCTTGCCGAACGCATCTACAGCATCATCCGCTGGGCAGACACAGACGAGTTCCTGCAGCGGTACGGAGGAGAACTCTGAGTCTCCAAGCGACGTATGTCTGCATCAAGACTCCCCGTGATCGCCCCCAACGCCAATCCCCTTAGCCTTGAGCCCGTTGTCAGTCCCCGGTACATCTGCTGTAGGCACGATAAGAGAATGGGAATAGTCCCGTTGTTCGGAGGGGGCCCACTGGATCGGGACCAAGGCGGGCTGACGTCGAGGACCGTCCCGAGCCCGATCCCGAGGCGCTGAGGAAGGGCGTTTCTGAGTTACGTAGAATCGCCGGCCTGACGTGGGGGGAACTAGGGGAACTATTCGAGGTCTCGCGTCGCAGGGTCCTGCATTGGGCGAGCGGTAAGCCCCTAGACCCCCTCTCTGGAGACCGACTCATGAAAATACTGGCCGTGGTCCGCTGCGCCGATCGCGGCAGTTCGGATAGGACACGGCAAGCCCTCTTGGACACCAATGGAGTCACGAGGACGCTTGATATGTTGATTTCGCAACGATTCGCTGATGCACGCGTCGCTCTTGGTCGAGGGCGTGCGCGGACACGCCCAGTGGCGTCGAAACTCAGTACACAGGCTCGCGCGACGAGACGGCCACTTCCCCCGGCGCAGCTCATTGGTGCCGTAGGCGAGCGTGTACACCTCGAGACCGGCCGCTCACGGGCCTCGTCCAGCTTCAGGAACCGACGGTGCGGGCCGGCCCGACGTCTCGGGTCGAGAGCAAGTCGACAAGCAGATCTCGAATTGGCGTCAAGGTCACCAGACCGGACATGCCCCCACAATTGGCGAGCAGCTCTGCCCCAGGTTGTGAAGCGAGGCATGGACTGGAGCATCCGGGACCGCTTGGAGGCGGGTTTGCGGGGGACGGAACGACAGCCCCACCCGTGGCGTCCCGAGACAAGCGGTCTTACGCGAAGACTTACCGCGGTCCCTCTACAAGATCCGTCCCGGTTAGGAGCTAGCTCGACTGGGCTGTCCCGCGGGCTATTCCGGCAGGATCAGGTCCCGCGCCCAAGAGCGGTTCTCCTCGTACCAGCGGACCGTCCGCTCGATTCCCTGGGTCAGACTGGTCTCTGGGCGCCATCCCAGCAGGCGGCGAGCCTTGCGGGTGTCGGCCCAAGTCGCCCGCACGTCGACCCGTGGGACCTTGGCCCGCTCCACCCTCGCCTCGCGCCCTAGGCAGGTTTCGATCAGGCGCAGCGCTTCGCACAGCCGGACCGGGGAATCCGAGCCGAGGTTGACAATCTCGCATCCGAGCGGCACCGCCGCGGCGAGCGTGCCCTCGACGATGTCGGCCACGTAAGTGAAGTCCCGGGACTGGTGTCCGTCTCCCCGCAGCACGATCGGCTCACCCTCCCGGATCCAGCGGATGAAGCGGAACAGGCTCATATCCGGCCGGCCCGCGGGCCCGTAAACCGTGAAGTAGCGCAGCACCGTGATGTCCAGGCCGTGGAGGTGGTGGTGGGCGTGCGCAAGGACCTCCGCGGCCCGCTTGGATGCCGCGTAGGGCGACAGGGGCCGATCGGCAGGGGCGTCTTCGGCAATGGGAAGGCTGCCGGCCTTCCCGTACACGCTGGATGTTGAAGCGAGCACCAGCTTGGGGACGCCGTGAGCGGAGCAGGCCTCCATCACGCGCTGTGTGCCCATCGCATTGGCCACGACGTAGCGTCCAGGCTCCCGGACGCTCTGGGGCGCGCCGGCACGGGCGGCCAAGTGGAAGACCGCGTCGTAATTGCAACCCGCGAACGCTTGGCGCAGGGCCCGGCCGTCAGTTACGTCGGTCGCGTGGAACCGGAACCGCGAGCTTGCCGCAAGCTGGTCCAACCGCCAGCGCTTGATTCGGGGGTCATAGGCCGAATTGAGGTTGTCCACGCCCACCACGAGGGCCCTCTCTTTGAGGAGACGTCGCACGAGCCAGTGGCCGATGAAGCCTGCCGCGCCTGTGACAAGAAAGCGGGTCACTGAAATGGGCCTCAGAGGCGGAGCAGGTTCGGAGCGGTGGCTCCCGCGAGCGCGTTCCGCGTGTCCAAGACCATCGGTGCGACCCGCAGCAAGGCCGCGTAATCGACACCGTCATGGTCGGCAAGAATCACGGCGATGTCGCAGCTTCGCGCGGCCTCGTCGAGGGGTTCACGCTGCAGCTGGAGTGCGCCCGCTCGAATGGATGGGACGTAAGGGTCGCTGTAGGACAGGTGTGCTCCCCGCCGAGCCAGCAATGCGGCTATGTCGAGCGCGGGCGATTCGCGAGTGTCGGCGACGTTGCGCTTGTACGCCACTCCGACAAGGTGGACCCGGCTGCCCTTGGTGGGCTTGCCCGAATCATTGAGAGCAGCCTGCACCTTCTCGACCACGTGTCGAGGCATGGCGCCGTTGATCTCGGAGGCGAGGCGGATCAGCTGGGGCTCGTAGCCCGCTTGGCGTGCCTTCCAGGACAGGAAGTGGGGGTCTACCGGAACGCAGTGCCCACCAAGTCCAGGGCCCGGGTAGAAGGGCAGGAAGCCGAACGGCTTGCTGGCCGCGGCCTCGATGACCTCCCAGACGTCGATCCGCATGCGGTCGCAAAGCACGGCGGTCTCGTTCGCCAGTGCGATGTTGACCATCCGAAACGTGTTCTCGAGCAGCTTCGCGGTCTCCGCAGCCAGCGTGGAGCTGACAGGGACGAGAGTCTCGATGAACTTTCCGTAGAATGCCATGCCCGCCTCAAGACATCCCGGCGTGACCCCTCCGATGATCTTGGGGATGTTCCTAGTGCAGAACTCTAGGTTGCCGGGATCGACCCTCTCGGGCGAGTAGCAGAGGTGGAAGTCCGATCCCGCCCGCAGGCCGGACGCCTCCAGCGCGGGCAGTACGCATTCCTCCGTAGTTCCGGGGTAGGTCGTGGACTCCAGCACGACCAGCATGTTGGCCCGCAAGTGCGGAGCGAGAGCCCACACGGCCTCCAAGACGTGCGTCAGGTCGGGGTCCCGAGTCTTGCGGAGCGGGGTCGGGACACAGATCGAGACCGCTTCGCAGGCCTCCAGGGATGCGTAGTCCCCGTGCGCCTGGAGGCGGCCGACCCGCACTAGACCCGCAAGCGTGCCCTCGTCGACGTCCGCCACGGTCGACCGGCCGGCATTGATCTCGCGGACCCTGGCCGGATCTGTGTCGATCCCCGTTACCCGGCACCCGGAAAGAGCCATCTCCACCGCCAGGGGAAGGCCAGCGTGGCCCAAACCCACGACTCCTGCGCAGGTTTCCTCATTTGCAGGGCTCCCTTCGGGTATGGCGTGCATGCTGGCCGACGCCCTTTGCCGACGGCTTCGGGGCGCGTCACCTCCCCGCTCGCTACTCGATTGGCGGGTCAGTCTCCCCGGCGGGCTCGCCCCCGTAGCGGTGGCGGACCGTTGTGCTGTGGTCGGTGTAGAACGTTCGGCTGCCGCTGTCCGGCGACTGCGGATCTGCATTGAGCGAGTAGCCTGCGGGCGTGCCGATCATCGAGAAGGCATAGCCAAGATGGATGCCGTCCACCAGATTCTCGTCCATCAGCTCGGCGGCGTCCGGCGTGGGTTGGGCCCCGGCCGCCGGCGGGCCGAGTTCCGACAGCGTTGAAGCGTACCGGCCGAACTGCGCAAAGTACTGGATCTGGGCGGTATTGATCGCTTGGCAAGCCCGAATCGCGGCTACTTCATTCGCCATGCGCTTCGTGCTGGTGATGCGCGGGATCGCGATAGCGCTGATGATCAGGATGATCGCGATTACGATCAGGAGCTCGATCAGCGAGAATCCCCTGTTCCTGCGTTTGCTCACGTCCGACGTTCCGACCCTCATTCTATGCAACAAGTCACCGCCTTCTGCCAGATAGGACGGCCGAAATGAGCGCTTCGTGTACGAACGCCGTCCGGTCCTCACAGAGAGGCTCCGAATTGCTCCTCTGCGGCGGCGCTATGATACCAGTGCCCTACACGGGAATCCGGACTCTCTCCATGCAACCAGCCCTTGCAGCGGTGTGCTGCTTCATCGCCTACTTCGTCGTCTACAGGTTCTATGCCCGGCACTTGGGATCGCGGATCTTCCGTCTGGATCCCACGGCCACGACGCCGGCTCACGCCCTCAATGACGGCGTCGACTACGTTCCGTGCCGCCGCATGGTGCTGTTCGGGCACCACTACGCTTCCATCGCGGGCCTGGCTCCCATGCTTGGCCCTGCGATCGCGGTCATCTGGGGCTGGCTTCCCGGCATGCTGTGGGTCGTTCTCGGCACGCTGTTCATCGGGGCCGTGCATGACTTCGGAGCGCTGGTGATCTCGATGCGTCACCGCGGCATGAGCATCGGCAAAGTTGCGGAAGACCTGATCGGGCGGCGCGCAAAGGGGATCTTCCTCATGATCATCCTCTTCCTGATCTGCCTGGTGATGGGCGTGTTCGTGCGCACCGTCTCGGGGCTCTTCACGGTCGACTTCTATCCCGAGTCTGTGTTCCCGACATTCACCTTGATGGCCATTGCCATGGTCATGGGCTGGCTCGCCTACAAGCGGGGAATGTCCATCGTGCGGCTGACGGTGGTCGGATTCGTCCTGATGCTGGCGTCGATTGGCATCGGGCTCGCGATCGGGCGGCCCGACCTGACCGGCGAGGTCTGGATCCTGATCCTGCTGGCGTACGCCTTTGCGGCCTCAACGCTTCCTGTCTGGTCGCTGTTGCAGCCGCGCGACTACCTGAACTCTTGGCTGCTGTACCTCGGGTTGGGAACGTCGTATGTCGGGCTGTTCGTCCTGCGGCCGGCCTTCGCTGCGCCAGCGCTGGACACGCAGCCGCTGGACGCGCCGCCCATCTTTCCGTTCGTGTTCATCGTGATCGCCTGCGGCGCGATCTCGGGCTTCCACGGGCTGGTGTCTTCTGGCACGACCTCGAAGCAGATCGACAAGGAGACCGACGCGCTGCCCATTGGCTATGGAGGGATGGTTGGGGAATCCCTCCTGGGATTGCTTGCGGTCCTGGCCTGCACGGCCGGGTTCCGCTCTGCCGAGAGCTGGGCGGAGCACTATTCCAGCTGGAGCACGGCGAACGGACTCGCAGAGAAGATGAAGGCGTTCATTGACGGGACGGCCATGTTCCTCAGTTCATTGGGGATCCCGATGGAGCTGGCCCAAGCGTTCATCGCGCTGGTCGCGGTTTCCTTCGCGCTGACTTCCCTCGATTCCGGCACACGCCTGCTGCGCTACAACCTTGAAGAGATCGCAAACTCGATTGGGTTCCGCGCCTTGGGCCAGCGGTATGTTGCTTCGACCATTGCCGTCGTCCTGATCGGGTTCTTCGCGTTCTACGAGGTCGAAGGGCAGCCGGTCGGGCTGGCCCTCTGGAGCCTGTTTGGCAGCACGAACCAGATTCTGGGCGCACTGACCTTGCTGGCCGTGACGATCTACCTGCGCCAGAAGGGGCGAAACTACGTCTACACGTTGGCGCCGATGGCATTCATGATGACCGTGACGATCGTGGCGATGGTGATCAACATCCGGCAGTACTGGGAGAGCCAGCAAGTATTGCTTGGCATCGTTTCCGCCTCAATCTTCGTCCTGAGCATTTGGCTGCTGGTGGAGGCCGTCCTGCGCTTCCGCCGCGACACGCCCGGGGCGCTGGCCACATCTGGGGACTGACGCGGTCGCGCCGGGTCCACTCACGGGACGCGGCAAAATGCACATGTCTCTGCGCACCGTGCCGGTCGTCCTGGCCGGATGACAAGTGCAGGCAGCTCCCGCCCAACAAGAGCAGGTGCTATTCGCCGTCGATTCAGGTGGCAGCGCTGCCCCGAGGACGCGGTTTCTCGGCGCTCCAGCGGTGGGACGGCAACTCGCGACTAGACGCTGTCTGATCGCATCTAGTGGACGACAAGGCACCGCCTTGCGTCTGTCAGGCTCACGATGGAGCGGCTGTACTGTGATCTCCTGCGGTGCAAGCAACGTCGCGCCAACTCGACTTGCAAGCCGAGCGGATTGAAACGCTGACTGGCTTCAGCCCGTCCTTGCCCCCATCTCCCGTCAGCGGATAGCGCGACTGAAGGGTGTCTGGCGAACTCATCGAGAGAGTAGGGAGGGCGTCTGTCACCCAGAAACCGAAGACCCTCTATTGAGAGCAATCTCCATCAGTGCCTCAGGCAGCCTCGGATTCAAGCGCGGGTTCTTCGGGCCACTGCCTCAGGCGCTTCCTCTCTTGCGCTAGGTCATACCTGGTTTGCCGTCTCATCCAAACGTCCGCCTTGCCCCAGCCGGCTGCTTCCAGCTTCAGCGCCAGCGACACAGATATGGCCGCTTTCCCGTTCAGCACCCGCGACAGCGTGACTCGCGACACACCCAGCTTCCGTGCAGCCTCGGTCACGCTGACGCCTTCGTAGACACCCTCGACTGCTTCCATGCAGCCGTGGTAGATGTGCCGCCCCGGATGCGACGGATTGCGCCGCAGCCAAGAGTTATTCGGGACGTTCTCTCTGCTCTTGCCCATGAGTACCTCCTTAGTGGTAGTCGATCAGGTCGACGTCAAACACATCTTCGCCTTTGGCACGGAACACGATGCGCCAGGTGCGGTCCACTCGAACGGACCACTGGCCCTGGCGATTCCCTTTCAGCGGGTGCAGCCGGTAGGTAGGTTCTGACAGATCCTCCAGCGGGCTTGCAGCGTCTAGGGCGTCGAGAATCTGCTTGATCCTCTCGGCGCGGGCCGGATGCAGCTTGCTCGCGTTGCCGTGCACGATCCAGCGCCGCAAGCCGCCGTGCCGGATGCTCCGTATCGCCACATGATACATCGTATTGGACTTCGATCACTCGTCTGCTCGATGCGCTTTCCGGCCCGGAGACCCTCAACTCACCCAAGGCGGACCTCCGCGACAAAGTGTAAGGCCTCTCCGGATCGCTGGTACGCCGGTCTGACCGAGGTCACCTAGGCTGGCCACAGGACCTCCAGCCCGTTGCAAGCACTCCTCAGCCGCTTGCGCGCCAACGGCCTCGGCAGGGGCCTCAAGTACTACGCGGTCGGACGGGACCCTGGATGACCGCTTGGCGCCGAGCGGGGCGCTACGCTCCTGTCCGGGCCCCGTGGGATCGCGTGCCTCCGGCATCGGCACGGAGTCCTTCAGTTGGGTAACGGGCACTGCCACGACGACCGCGACGCCTAGGCGCTGAAACTCCCTGTCCGCCGCTGGCTCGCAACGCTGCCGGCGACGACCGCCGAGCGCCCCGACGCCGTGCCGGACGGCACTCCGATTCTCAAGAAGGTGCCCTGCCCGAATGCGCGGGGTTGGGTGCCGCTGCTCGCCCGTCACATACAAGTAGGGAATCAAGCAATTCGGTAGAGCTTGTGGCATCTCTGGCTTGCGATTGAACACAACGTAGGCTCACCGGCTATCACTGTTCCAGACAGCCTTGCGCGGTTGCAGACCATCGGCGTTGGGTCCGGTCCGAGGTGAGCTGCACTGAGGTCGCTCGTCGCGTCTGTCGCGAGTTCGACTTCCTCGACGCTCGCCAGCGTCCCGAAGCCTCCACCCGGCTGTGGACGCTCAAACTGCTTGAGTGGTGAGGTCTGGATTGCCTACCTGCCCCAAGGCCCCGCCCCGTTGCTCCCCCAGCAGGAAAAAGACTAGCGGCTGGAACGGCGGCCACTGACGACGTGTGCGGTGCGCACACGGGAGGACGCCCAGCGGGTGCTGAAGCACTACCGGCAACACCGACGGATCGAAGACTCTCGGCTGGGCCGAAGAGGGGCCGCAGGGTGGAGCACGTGCACTACCGGCGCGGGAAGCCCATCGACTAAGCCGCTGCCATCAACACGGCGATGGCGTGGCGGCTGATAGCAGTGACCGTGCTGGCGTGTCAGATGTCGGAGGCCGTCGGCCGACGTGCTATTCACGGATGCAGAGATCCAGCCGATCGTGCCTCGGGACTTCGTGCGCCAGCCGCCAAAGCCGAACGATGTGGGTGGGCGCCGACGATGGCGAGGACGGAAAGGCACCTCAACCTGACGGGAGTCTTCACGGCGGGTTGCCCCACAAGAACGGATGCGGACCCCACCGGTCCGATGCCGAATGCTGGGCGGGACAGTCCAGCATCCTGGCGAGCCGAGTCGTCTCAAGACTTCGCCGGCGCGCCCGAGATGGCCGTGAAGGTGCAATTTGTCCACATCCTGCAATCTGCACCACATCCGGAGGGAACCTCGACGGTTCGAGGATCCCAGAGGTGTGGCGCAGGCAGCGTGGACCGCGCGTGATGGTCGGAGCTTCGGATAGCGCTCCGTCGGGCTTGGTCAGTCCTTGGGCGGGCTGATCATGACGTGCGCACCGGCCTTTCCGGGATACATCAACCACGGCGTGTTGCCGGGCTCGGCAGTAATCCCGGTCGACTCAGGCGTCGCATACGGCAGGTAGATCACCCATCTGAGGTATGGATCCACCACTTCCGCCCGCTCCGCGTCGAACCCCTTTCCCGTCAGCACATACAGCATGCGGCCCGCCTTCGGCATCGGGACTCGTCCCTCGTCTACGTCCTTCCACCGAATCTCGTGCCTTTCCCTGCCCTTGTACCCTTCCTTGGAGAGTTCACGGCCCCGCGCCATGAACGGCTCCAGTTCCTTGTGGTAGCAGGCCACCGAGAACGCGTCATCGGCCGGATTGTCGGCAAGGCAGATGAGGTGGTTGGAGCCTTCCCGCAGCACGACCACGCCTCCGGACTCGTCGTAGCCGAGCACGGAAGCACCCGCTCGGAGGGCCTCCGGGGCGGCTTGGACGCTGGATGCGACTTGCACGGCAGCGTCGGGGGCGCCCGCGCAGATTGCGGGAGCGACGATCAAGACTAGCGACAATCTCAAGTTCATCATTCCTCCAAGCGTCGCACATCGGGCCGTCGATGCGGCGGATTCTGGCCGAGAACATCACACTCCGTGCCAGAGGGACTAGACAGCGCCCAATCAGAGTTGCTCCGCTGCTTATTGATCGGATCGCACCGACGGGGATGTCCAACGGCAGCGGGGGTCGCGACAGCCCGCATCCAACGCCTTTGGGTGGCCGACTGGAAGAGCTGGGCCGGGTAGGTCACCGCCCTTCGCGGGAAGGGTGCGCCCTACCGGGTCGGTGTCCATCAGCCCCAGACCTTCGATTTCAGATTTCGTTCCACACTCCCGTCGATCAGGTGAAATCCAGTTTCATGCAGCGGATCGGCCGAGCACACGAGCCTCGCCTTGCCATAGTCGCCGGCCAGATCGGGGAATGTGGAGCCGAACTCGGGCTCGGTCTCGTCGATGGTCCAGACTAGGCGTCCCTTGAACGGCACCTTCACCAGCAAGTACGCTCCACAGGACTGGCAGTTGTACAGGAATTCTGCCATGACCCCGCTGTATATCCGCTTGACTGGCCGCGCGCTCAGATCTCTCCTTTGGCGCGCAGTTGGATGCGCTGGCCGGAACGGTCGTCGTGGAGGCGCAGGACGCCAGAATCCCACTCCAACCGATCCACCCCCGAGAAGCTCTCAGGCGTCTCCGTGAGGAACATCGCATAGCCAGCCTCGATCGCGGACCGCGCCGGCAGCCAGCGGTACAGCAGAGTGCCGAAGAGGCGGCCCTGCGTGACAACCTCCCGCCGAGGCAGGTCGAACGCCTGCGTGCCGAATTCCAAGCCTCTGGCCATCAAGCCCTCACGCGGGTAGTACTCCCATGTCTGGAGCCATGGAAACTCGGTTGGGCGGAACACGTAGCCGAGCAGCAGCCGTTTGCCGGGATGCAGCGCCGTGACGAAGGCCCACTCGGCGTCCGGGTCCAATCGGTGCGCTGTGTGGTCTAGCGAGTGGGACTCCAAGGGGGCGGCCCTCAAGTCCACCGACCCTCCCGAACGGACCGGAGCCATCGGCCACTCGAATTCGGCGCCCGAGACCAAGCGGTGCATCAGGCCGTTCCGGGAGGCTCCTTCCCGAAGTCTCGTCATCGCTCTGGCAGTTGAGATATCGACTACCGTCACGCCCCGTTCCAGGAAGGGAGAGCCGATCGTGGCGTGCTCCGCCCAATTCACCGGGCGGTCAAAATCGAGTAGGCTCTCCAGCTTGGACTTCACGTAGATGACACTCTCGTCGCGGGGCAAGCGAATCTCGCGCTGCAGCAGCTCGCGCACGCGGGGCAACATGACTCGCTGGCGAAGGACGGCAGCGCCATCCTCTGAACCCGCAAACTCGGTGGACCACTCGAGCCGGTGTGCCTCTCCATGGCCCTGCATACCTGCCGCACTTTCCTCCGGCGAGGTTGGTCCGAATCCGTCCACGCACACGAAGTGGCCGACGGCGCCCGAGGCACGCTCGGCGCGTCCTTGCTCGCGGTCGCCTCGCAGCGAGTCCCAGAGCGGGTTCAAGGCCTGCGGGTCCCCGGCCACAGTGATCGAGGCGATCGATCCGCCCCCCGTCAGCACGACCAGCTCGACTAGCTCGCTGGCCAGACGCACTGAGCTGCGCCCCCGGTAGGAATGCTGCAGGTCTACTTGGGCGTGGCCCACCGCCGCCAGCATTGCCAGCAGCGTCGTCAGGGCGCCGCGGGCACGTGGCATGCAAGCATCCTACCAGCCGGTCTGGGCCGTGCGATGATGTTGCTTCGACGATTGGAGTAGCAGGATGTTCAAGGGATGCGGCACGGCCCTGATCACCCCTTTCGCCAAGGACGGCTCGCTTGACGAGGCGGCCCTGCGTCGGCTCGTGCGCCGGCAGGTGCAGGGGGGCGTGCACTTCTTGGTTCCCGGCGGCACGACGGGCGAGAGCCCGACACTGTCACGCTCAGAGCACCTGCGCTTGGTAGAGATCACGCTGGAGGAGGCTGGCCCGGCGCCTGTTCTGGCCGGCTGCGGCGGATATAACACCGCGTCGGTGTGCGACCTCGCGCGGGATCTCGCCGACCTCGGGGCGCACGGCCTGCTCTCGGTTACCCCGTACTACAACAAGCCGACACCGCAGGGCTTGTTCGAGCACTACTCGGCCATCGCGTCTGCCACGGTCCTGCCGATCATCGTCTACAACGTGCCGGGTCGCACCAGTTGCAACGTCCAGCCCGCCGTCCTTCGGCGCTTGGCCGAACTCGACACCGTTGTCGGGGTCAAGGAAGCCTCGGGGGACATTTCACAGATGGGCCAGGTCTGCCAGGTGGCCCCTCCCGGATTCGCTGTGCTCTCGGGTGACGACTCGGTGACACTCCCGCTGATGGCCCTTGGCGGCGTCGGTGTGATTTCGGTCGTCTCGAACGAGGTGCCCGGGCCGATGGCGAGATTGTGCGAGCGCGCCTTGGCGGGCGATTTTTCGGGTGCGCGCGAGCTGCACCGGCGTTACCTCGCGCTGATGGATGCGAACTTCTGTGAGACCAGCCCCGGTCCCGTCAAGGTGGTCTTGGAGCTCATGGGCGTGCTCGACGAGGCTCGCTACCGACTTCCCCTGACGCGGCCGTCGGACGCAAGTTGTGCCCATCTCTCCAAGGTGCTCTCTGGTCTGGGCCTACTTGCAGACTCTGGGAGGCTTGCTGTGTCATCCGGCCAGCGAGAGTGACGTTCGGCGGTACTGGGCTAGGACTCCCGGGGCGCAGATCGGTGTCTCTGGCCTCACCCGAAGGCGGTTTCCCAAGACGCGCATCTGCCCCGCAAAGGGCCGGCTGCGACGAATCCGCCCCCCGCTCACTCGTTCCCGCGAGTCCGAAGCGCCGTCTCAACTGCGGATCATAAGATCACTGCTCGCGTCCATCCCAGCGTGTGCGGGGGAAGCTGCGCTAGACTGCATGCACGCCCGCCGGGAGCGGTGGTTGTGCCCAAATCCCGGCACTCCGTCAATCGAGCAATCGCCGGAGCGCGGGCCACCCCAGCGTGTGCGGGGGAAGCCCGCGCATGGGTGCGCGTGCTAGGATGCGCGTGCGCCCGCCGGGAGCGAAGCCAGATGCGGAATCCCGGCACCTCGTATCCGGCTGGCTAGCCGGTCCATCCCCAGGTGTGCGGGGGAGCCGGAGCCAAGTGAACCGCAAGCTTGGTTCGCACTCGCCCATCCGAACACCCTCCTGACCTAGCCGCGATCGGCTTGCCTTGCTCACGCAGGGATGGACCGCCGGAGTGTCCGAAACGATTCCAATCCAGGCAGTTCTTCTCGATCGACCCGCGGGCTCGCACCTGGAGTGGCGGAATCGGCCCGTCTGTCGGGCCAGAAGCGAATGAGCTTCCTGGAACGTGCTAGAACCTCAGCCTCGCCGTGACTTGGGCCGTCCGGCCCAGTCCAGACCGCTTGGCGACGCCGGAGTACGTGTCGTCGAGATTTTTGAAGGGCGCTGCCCAGTTGCGGTTGCCGAATGCGTTCAGCAGATCCACTCCGACCTCCATCGAGATTCCCTCGAATGCCTCGACCGCCCTCGCGATGCGAATGTCCCACTGCTGGAACCCTGCCGAGCGGTACTCGTTCCTTCGCGAGGTGCCCTGCCGGACTCGGTCGAAGTCTCTGGGCTGCACCGCCCGGAATGCCGTCGGGTCGAATGCAAAATGACCCGTGAGCTCGCGCCCGCCGGGAGCGGTGGGTGTCCCCAAATCCCGGCACTCCCTCAATCGAGCAATCGCCGAAGCGCGGTCAATCCCCCCGTGTGCGGGAGGGGTGGACCCGTCTGACGCATGTGTCCGAAGCCTAGGAGCTGAGAGACTACTTCGAACGGCCTCCGGCTGATTCAAGACCCGAGCCCTGAATCTGACTTGTGGGGCATAGGCAGACTGCGGCCCCTCGCTGGACGTGGATGCCGCCCCGCCAAACGGTCACAACCGCCGAACAACTCCTGCGGACAGAGGGACTGCGCCCTCAATCCATCGCCGAACCCTGCTTGGAACGTCGACTGCAAGCCGGCTCAGCCCCGGGGCAAGGAGCGGCCATCTGCACGAAGTCCCAACATTTCCGAGCAGCGCAGCGACCGCCAGAGCCCATGGCTCCTCAAGGGCGTTGGGGCCCGAACTCCACAACATGTGAGGGGTGGGGCTCGGTAATGACCCCACGTATTCGGCACCGCCACATCAGTCCGTCGGGGAGAGACTGCGTGCTACGCTGCCACGCAGGCGACTATTCCGCGCAAGGAGAGACGGATGACGAGAGCGCAGACCGCGTTGCTGACGGTGTCGGTCATGGTACTTGCGAGTGCGCCCGGCCTCCCGGCGCCGGACCGCGAGCAGAGCGACGTCGCTCTTCCGACGGTCGAGTCGCACACGACCGGGTTCGAGCGTCTCGGCGGCTTCTTTCCGCTCTACTGGGACGATGATGCTGGCACGCTGTGGCTGGAAATCGGCCGTCTTGGCGTCGAGGTGCTGTACGTCAACGCGCTGGCGGCCGGGGTGGGCTCGAACGATATCGGGCTTGATCGCGGCCAACTCGGCGGCACGCGCATCGTGCGCTTCGAGCGGATCGGCCGCAAGATCCTGATGGTCCAGCCGAACCACGCCTACCGTGCCACGACCTCCAACCCGGACGAGCGGCGGGCGGTGGACGATGCCTTCGCCACATCCGTCCTGTTCGGGTTCACGGTAGCGGCTCGCACCGGCGAGCGCTTCCTCGTCGACGCCACGCCGTTCCTGTTGCGCGATGTCCACGGCGTCGCCGACAGCCTGCCGGGAACGTATCGGCTCGACCGGCAACGCAGCGCCGCATACCTCCCGCGTACCAGGGGGTTTCCCCGGAACACCGAGATGGAGGCCATGCTGACGTTCGAGCTCGACAGTCGCGGAGACGGACCCGGCTTCGGCCGCGGGTCGATTGAGGCCGTCGCCCCAAGCGCCGAGGCGGTCACCGTGCGCCAGCGTCAGTCGCTCGTCGCACTGCCGGACGACGGCTACACGCCGCGTCCCTACGATCCACGAGCTGGCTACGGTGCCGTCTCCTACGTCGATTACGCCGCGCCGCTGGGCGAGCCGATGACCCGCCGCTACCTGCGCCGGCACCGCCTCGAGAAGCGCGACCCGTCAGCCGCCGTCAGCGAGGCGGTCGAACCGATCGTCTACTACTTGGACCGGGGCACACCAGAGCCGGTCCGCTCCGCGCTGCTCGACGG
>JAJDWM010000089.1 GCA_022825595.1 Bryobacterales bacterium
AGGGTCTGAGAGGCTTCGGGTTTGCCGCCAATTCACGCTAGTTTGATGCGACACCGAAGTAGCCACTGCGAGAGGGCAACCGCAGCGAGGTTGCACAATAATCCGTCGTAGATCGGGCGCGGATTGAATCGCTAGTATTCGCCTGTGAGTCGCGAGCAAGTCGTAGTCGCGGACGGAGCGGCTTGGATCTCGTTTCACGTCAGCTCGGCCGTGTACGCGCGGTGGCGCTACTGGATCCGAGATGAGCATCGGCGGCGGCTCGTTGTCGGGCCACGCCGAACGCACCGGAACGTCGCGACGGAATCAAGCTGTGTTTAAGCCACTGCGTAAAGGCCAGTCCCAGTACAACTTGTGCATCCCGGACAGCCATCTCCTAGCCTTGGCTGAGGCCGTCTAACCCTAGGTGCCGCTGACGCGAGCATGGCTACAATATGGCCGGAGATCCATAGGATGAGAATCTGTCGAGCGGCGGTGGTCGCGCTGGCCACTGGTGCCGCGCTGAGCGCGGCCGACACCATCAGCTACTACGAAGAGGTCCGGCCGCTGCTGCAGGTGCACTGCTCAGGCTGCCACCAGCCGGCCAACCTGCTCAGCGGTCTGGACATCACCAGCTACGGCGGTATCCTGCGCGGCGGCAGCAAGCATGGGGCTTCGATCATCAAAGGGGCACCCGACCGCAGCCCGCTTGTCGGCCTTGTGGCTGGGAGGATCGAGCCGAGGATGCCGATGGGCGGGGCCGCGCTCGGCACGGATGCCGTGGCAGTTCTCGAGCGCTGGGTCCGGGAGGGCGCCGAAGATGACACGCCCGCCGAGGCGCGGGCCCCCCAGCCACCGGCCGAGCCCCCGACGTACGACCAAGCTCCGACGATCACGGGAATGGCGTTCTCTCCTGACGGGAGCCTCTTGGCCGTGGGCGGCTTCAAGGAGGTCGTCCTTCACAGGCTGGACGGCAGCGGCATCGAGGCGCGCCTGCTCGGGCGTTCAGACAAGATCCATTCGATCCACTTCTCGCCAGACGGCAAGCGCCTAGTTGCCATCGGTGGGACTCCCGCCCAGTTCGGCGAGCTGCAGGTCTGGGACCTGGAGTCCCACAGTTTGGAGCGCTCAGTGACGGCAACTCCCGACACGCTGTTCGCGGGTGACCTCTCCCCTGACGGCACGCGCGCGGTCTTCGGGGCGGCCGACAAATCGGTCCGAATGGTGAACCTGTCGAGCGGAGAGGTGCTCTACACCGCGGGCCACCATGAAGACTGGGTCCTGCAGGCGGTGTTCGGCGTGGATGGGAAGCGCATCGTATCCGTCAGCCGCGACCGCGCAGCCAAGCTGGCTGACGCCTCGACGGGAGCATTCCTGGAGAACGTGAACTTCCTTCGGGACAAGCTCTACGCAATCGCTCGCCATCCCAGGCGCGATTATGTCCTCATCGGTGGGGAAGACCGTGTGCCCTACCTCTACACGATGGACAGGCCGCGCGCCCTCAAGATTGCGGACGACTCGACGCTCGTGCGAAAGTTCGAGGAGCAAGACGGCCAGATCTTCGCGCTGGCATTCAGCCCCGACGGCTCGCGGCTGGCCGTGGGCGGCGTGGCGGGCGAGGTGCCCGTCTACGACAGCGAAACCGGCGAGCGGATCACAACATGTCAAGTCCCCGGGGGGATCTTCGTGGTCGCGTTTCACCCGGACGGCGGGCGCCTCGCCACCGGAGGGTTTGACGGGTTGGTGCGCATCTTCGAAGCGGCAACAGGCAGTGAAGTGGAGTCCTTCGTGCCTGTGCCCGTCGAGAAGGCGCGTTCCGACAGCGACGCCGGGGCCGCTGGGTAACGCCATGTCACTCAGCACTCCGACTAGAGTAGCGGCCGGGTGCCTAGCAGCACTGGTCACGGCCCCACTAGCGGCGAGTCCCCGGATCGCCAGCGTCAGTCCGCCCGGGGGCCAACGCGGTACGGCGGTCCAGCTGGTGCTCGAGGGCAGCGGTCTGTCGGGGCGGCTGCGTGTGCACTCCGAAGTGCCGGGTTCGCTGACTGAGCTGACGGCTGACGCTGACTCGGGGGGCCGCCACTTCCTCCTTGAGATTGATGCGGCCGCTCCTCCCGGCGCGTACCGGATCGCTGTCGAGACGGACCACGGCGTCAGCAACGCTTGGCTCTTCGGCGTTTCGGACCTGCCGGAGATTCGCGAGAAGGAGTCCCTGAGCGCGCGCGCACCCCGCAACGACTCAGGCGAGGCAGCACAGGTAATCACCATGCCGGTGGTCGTGAGCGGGACCCTGACCGCGGCAGACCGCGACCGCTTCCGGGTGGGCCTGGAGGCTGGCCAGCGGGTGACGTTCGAAATCGAGGCGCGCCGCCTCGGGTCCGCCGTCGATCCGGTGCTGGCGGTGACCGGTCCTGACGGTCGCCTCATCGGCCGGTCCGACGACGCGCCAGGCATCGGCGGGGACGCCCGCATCTTTCTAGAGGCGGCAGCGTCGGGGGAGTATCTGGTAGAAGTCCACGACTCGCGCTTCAGCGACCAGAGCCGCAACTTCTACAGGCTGGTCGCTGGCCCTGTCGAGTACGCGGAGGCGATCTTCCCGCTGGGCTGGAAGTCGGGCGAGTCCGTCCAGGTGGAACTCTCTGGCGGCACACTCGCACAACCGGTGCGCGTTGTGGCCGAGGGGGACGAGGTCAGGCTGCCCTACGGTGGCGGAGGACTGCCGATTCCGTTTTTGCGGAGCGACGACCCAGAGATTCTGGAACCGACGACCGAAGCTGCGCGGCTCCTGTCGCCATCGACAGTCGTCAATGGCCGCATCGAACAGCCCGGCGAAGTGGACTCCTACCGTCTCGACGTGAATGAAGGGGAACAGTGGATGCTGGAGACTCAGGCAGCCGTGCTGGGAACGTCCCAGCTCTACACGCTGCTGACGGTCAGCGATCAGAACGGCACGAAGCTGGGATCAGCAGGCGACCAGCCACCCGAGGAGCTGCTCTCGAACATCTCGGTCCGCTCCGAGGCGTTCGGTGACCCAGCGCTGGGCCTCACCGTGCCCGAAGGGGTCAGCGGCCTCCGGATCGACGTGGAAGACCTGTTGGGCCGCGGCGGCCCAGGCTACTCCTACCGGCTGGTCGCGCGACGCCAGCCCGGCGACTTCATCGTTCGGCTCAACGACACCCACGTCAACATTCCGAAGGGCGGCGCCACGAGCGTGTCCTTCACGATGGACCGCCGCGGATACGACGGTCCGGTGCGGATCATCGCCGGGAACCTGCCGCGCGGCGTCACCGCCGAGGGCGGCCACATCCCGGCCGAGTTCGGAGGCATGACGACCCAGCGCCAGTCGCTCAATGGCCGCCTGATGTTCGCGGCGACCGAAGACGCGGAACATGCCCGCTCCCAACTGTCCCTGTACGCGGAGGGCACAGCACCTGACGGCGGCGCGATCCGGCGTCCGGTCCTGACATCGAGAGTTGTCACACCTGTCGCAGGCACTCGCCAGCGGCCGGTCCGGTTGCGCGGGCCCACGGGGCGCGTCGACGCCACAGTGACGGTACCGCCTCCAGCCACGATCGAAGTCCTCTCCGGACACCAGCTGCGACTGATCCAGGGCCAGCAGCACGTCATCAAATGGGCCTTCCACACTCACCAGCCCGGGGTTCGGGCGGTGGACCCCATCAGACTCATTAATGGACCGGCGGTGGCCAACCTGAGGATTCTCGGCGATGCCAAGATCAAGGCTGGCGACAAGCTCAGCTCGCTAGATATGAACACGACGATGGGCACGCCTGCGATGCGCTTCGATCTGGTGCTTCAGGGCCGTGTGCGGCACGAGGGGGCAGTGCACCAGATCTACTCCCGGGCCATCGCGGTAGAAATCGTCCAAGGCTATGAAGTGGGCGCCCCAACCGAGCCGGTCAGCGTGAAGGCCGGCGGCGAATTCCAAATCTCCGGAAGCTTCGCCCGGCGGGCAGAGTTTGACTCGGAAGTAGTCCTAGAAGCAGCAAATCTTCCAGCCGGTGTCTCGTGCAGGCCGCTGACGATCGGCGATAGTCCTGAGACCTATTCGCTCTCGTGCGAGGCCGAGGATGCTGTGGAAGGCGGCGAGCACTTGATCGAAGTCGTCCCGAGATCGGTGCTGGCGGGGAGGGACAAGGAGGCCGTGCCGTATAACATTTCCCCGGTGGAGGCAGTATTGGCGATCTCTAGGGAAGGATGAGCATGGATAATGGAACAGGCCTGCGATGAGGAGAGTGAATTGATGAACAGAGTCACGATTTTGGTTTGCGTGGTTGCGCTGACGGCGACAGTGCTGCCGGCCGGGGCCGCCAATCCATCCGAGAGCCGCCTCACGTTCTTGCGAGACGTGATGCCCGTGCTGAACAACACCGGGTGCACCGCCGGCGCATGCCACGGCAGCGCGAAGGGCAAGAACGGCTTCAAGCTCTCGCTGCGAGGCTACGATCCCGAATTCGACTACAGGGCCCTGCTCTTCGAGGTGTCCGGCAGGCGCTTCAACCGCGCCGTCCCTACCGCGAGCCTGATGCTTTCCAAACCCAGCATGCAGGTGCCGCACGAGGGAGGCCTGCGTTTCGAGAAGGACTCCGACCCGTACAACACGATCGCGAAGTGGATCTCGCAGGGCGCACCGTTCGGCGACCCGGCTGTGGACGGAGTGGTCCGACTTGATGTCGAACCGGTAGAGATCTTCCTGGACGGGCCGGGCGAGACGCAGACGCTCCAGGTGACGGCCCACTACGGAGATGGCACTACGCGCGACGTCTCGAGCCTAGCGGTCGTGGAAAGCAACTCGACTAGCACGGCCCACATCGACGACTCCGGAGCGGTGGTCGGTGAGCGCATTGGAGAGGCGGCCATTCTGGTGCGGTACGAGGGAAAGTTCATGACCGTTCCCATGACCGTGCTCAATCCGGCCCCTGGCTTCGAGTGGGTACAGCGCCCGGTCCACAACTTCATCGACGAGCACATCGACGCGAAACTCAAGCGGCTGCACATCCAGCCGTCGGCTTTGGCCGACGACGCTAGGTTCGTGCGGCGCTTGTACCTGGACCTGACGGGCATTCCACCGACTCCTGAGCAGGCTCGGGCGTTCATCGAGGACCCCGACTCCGCGCGCGCCAAGCGAAACCGGTTGATCGAGGAGCTTGTCGGCGGCGACGCCTACGTCGACCATTGGTCGCTTAAGTGGGGAGACCTGCTGCAGTCCAACCGGAAGCACCTCGGCGAGAAGGGTATGTGGGCCTTCCGCCAGTGGATCCGCGACGCGATCGCCTACAACCAGCCTTACGACGAGTTCGTCAAGGAACTGCTCACCTCCGTGGGGAGCACGTACCAGGCCCCTGCCGCGAACTACTACCGCGTCAACGACGACCCCAAGCTGGCCATGGAGACAGCTACCCAGCTGTTCTTGGGAGTGCGCATGGTCTGCGCGCAGTGTCATGACCATCCCTTCGAGCGGTGGACGCAGAGCCAGTACTTCCAGATGGCGGCGTTCTTCGCCGCGGTCGGCATGAAGCCCGGCTTCGACAGCGACGAGCAGATCGTCTACATCCGGGGGGACGACGCGGAACTCCGCCATCCAAAAACCAACAAGCCTGTCGAGCCCGACTACCTGCTGGCATCAGCTGGGATGCCGGAGATCGGCTCGCTGCCCGACACTCGTGAAGCGCTGGCGGTGTGGCTCACCTCGGAGAACAACCCGTACTTCGCCAAGGCCATCGTCAACCGAGTCTGGAGCTATTTCTTCGGCAGGGGCATCATCGAGCCCGTGGACGACATCCGCAGTTCGAACCCCCCGATCAACCCGGCCCTCCTTGACGCGTTAGAGGCAGACTTCATTGCCAACGGGTTCGACATGCAGCACCTGATCCGCACGATCGTCGAATCGCGCACGTACCAGGCCTCGATGGAGACAAACGATTGGAACGCCAACGACGAGGTCAACTTCTCGCATTTCCGCCCGCGCCGGCTGCCTGCCGAGTCCCTGCTTGACGCGGTGACAATCGCGACAGGTGCCCGGCCCGACTTTCCCGAAGTTCCCGAGGACTTCAGCGCGCAGCAGCTGCCGGACCCCCATGTCGACACGGGGGGCTTCCTGAGCATGTTCGGTCGGCCCGACCGGGAATCGCCCTGCGAATGCGAGCGGCGCAACGACCTGAGCCTCCCGCTCGCGATGAGCCTGGTGAACGGCCCGACGCTGGCCGACGCGATCGCGCACCCAGACGGTCGCATCGCCAAAGCAATCCTGGCCGGGCGAAGCAACCGGGAACTGATCGAAGAGCTTTACTTGGCCGCCCTCAGCCGCATGCCGACGCCCCAAGAGATGGACGAGGCCCTCACCTATCTGACGAGCGGTTCCGGTCGCGCGTCGCAGTCGCAAGACCTGCTTTGGGCGCTCGTTAACTCGAACGCCTTCCTGTTCAATCGCTAGCTCGGTCGGCGGGGGCTGGGTCAGTCAAGCGCTCGGCTACGAGTTCCGCGACGTCTGCCACGCGGACGTCTCCGGTGCCTGCGTGCCCGGCCGCGTCGGAAAGCATGATTGGGCAGTAAGGGCAGGCTGTGGCGATCGTGCTTGCGCCGGTCCGGCGGGCCTCGTCGAATCGCAGGTGGTTGGCACGGCCTCCCGGATGTTCCACGCTGTCATCCGCGATGAACAGCTGCGCCCCGCCGGCTCCGCAGCAGAGCGTCCGTTCGCCGTGGTGGCGCATCTCGCGGAGATCGGCCCCTAGAGCCCGAAGCACCTGACGGGGTTGCTCAACAACGCCGCGGCCGCGGGCGGAGTAGCAGGGGTCGTGCAGGGTAACTCTCCCTTCCCTGCCCTGGAGGCTGAGCGACCCGACCAGCGACGCGAGAAGCTCAGTGTGGTGCACAACCTCAATGCCGAGCTCCGCGAACTCGGCCTGCTGACGGTAGTCGGAGTCGAACATGCGGGCGCAGTGCGGATCGCAGGTCACGATCTTTTGCACCCCATTCGCACGCAGGGCCGAAATCACCTGCTCAGAGAGTTCCCAGTAGAGATACTCATTGCCGGCCCGGCGGGCAGGCTCGCCGCAGCAGGTCTCGCTGGCAAGCACGCCCCAAGACAGTCCTGCCGCGGTCAGGATGCGTTGCATGGCACGCGCGACTTCGTGACCGTGCGGGTCGTAGCTGCACCCGCACCCCAGCCAAAGCAGCCATTCGGCGGATCGCTCGTACTTGGGCAACCCGGCACTTTCAAGCAGCTTGGCGCGGACTTTGTGGGACGCGCCCCAAGCGTTGTGGGGAGCGCGCTCCATGGTATTGAACATGTCGGTGAGCTTAGGGTTCGCGGTGCGTCCCTCGCTGACTAGCCCGCGCCTGAGATCGAGGATCTTCATGCCGACGTGCTCGATTCCGACTGGGCAGGCCTGCTCGCACGCCCCGCACGTGAAGCACTGGAACAGGTCGTCCTCCGTGATCCAAGCAGCACCGCGATCGACCATGGGCTGATCGCCAGCGACAACTTCGCCCCCGGCCAGCAGTCCCTTCTGGAGCTGCAGCACGATCTGCTTCGGGTCGAGCGAACCGCCGATGAGGTTGGCCGGGCAGTTGTCCGTGCACCGACCGCACTCCACGCATGAGTGCACGTCCAAGACGTCCTTGCTTGACAGATCCGAGAACGCCAGCATTCCGAAGTCGTCGTCATCGTCGTCACGAAGCGGGCGCATGGCGCTGGTGCCCTTGCCACGGAAGAAGATCGCGACAGGCGCGAGCACCAAGTGCAGGTGCTTGGAGTTGGGAATGAGCCAGAGCATGCCAAGCAGCGAGGCAGCGTGCACCCACCAGTTCACCCTCCAGCCCGGTGATGCCGGATCGAGCCTTCCCCAGTCCAAGAGGTAGGTGACCATGAGGACCGTGATGTGTACCGCGACTAATGCCGAGGTGCCGGAGAGTGTCTCGCCCAGTGCGCGGGGCCGCAGCACGAAGCGGCGAAAGCTCAGACCCCCAATCCCGGCGAGCACGGCCACCGCCCAAACGGCGGCGAATGCTCCGTACCACCCGTGGCCGACGCCATCCGGGTCGAGCAGCCCGAAGCCGACCGCAAAGTGCTCTACGCTGACCCAGGCAAATGCGAAGAAGCCCCACATGACGAGCGCGTGCAGCAGTCCTGGCAGCGGGCGCTCGCGAATCACGCGCGTCTGCAGCATGACCTCGCAGAACACAGTCCAGAGGCGTGACGGGCAGCGATCGAATGGGAGGTTGCGCTCCTTTCCAGACAGCATTGGTGCTAGTCGGCGACGGACTGCCAAGGCGAAATAGCCCACACTGGCAACGGTCACGCCGATCAGAATGATCCGCTCAATCACAGCCAAGGATCATATCGTGCAGAGCCTGGAACAACGGCCGGCTGGACTACCGCGGGGCAGCGAGTGAGACGCGGTCTCCGCCCAAGGGGCTGCGCCCGCCTGGGGACGAAGGAAATGCGATTGATCGGCGCCCGAACCTCCCTTTCGTGGCCCGGACGGGAGTTGCATGGGTACACTGGCCTCGGTATGCGAATCGGTCGGCGTGAATTCTTGGCAGCCGGAGGAGCCGTTGCTGGCCTTGCCGCTTGCGAAATCGTCCCGGGACCCCGCACGGCGACTCGACCCAACATTCTGTTCTTCTTCCCCGATCAGCACCGCTTCGATTGGGTGGGGTGGAACCCCGCCGTGCCCGTTCCGACCCCGAACCTCGCCGAACTTGCCGCCCGTGGCGTCAATTTCCCGAATGCGATCGTCGATTCGCCAGTGTGCGGTCCCTCAAGGGCCTGTCTCGCCTCCGGCAGCGTCTATGAACGGTGTGGCGTCGTCAACAACGGCTCAAACTTCCCGCTCGACCGGCGCACATATTACCGGGCCCTCCGAGAGAGCGGCTACCACGTGATGGGGTGCGGCAAGCTGGACCTCCACAAGAAGGACCGCTGGTGGGGCTTGGACGGCCGAGTGAGCATGGAGCCTTGGGGCTTCTCGGACATGATCGACAACGGCGGCAAGGGCGGAGGTGCAAACGGCTACCGCAGCGATCCGCCCGGACCCAAGGATCCCTACTATGCCTATCTGGACTCGCTGGATCCTCCGCTAGGCGCGATGTGGGCCTCCGAGATCCAACGGCTGGGAAGGGTCAAGTGGAATTCGCTCGACCGGAGCCAACCGCCGGAAGTGCTGAGCGATCTCCTGCGCCGGGAGACATGGTGGGGCGAGACCGACCCTGTGCCACTTCCAGACGAGGCGTACTGCGACAACTGGATCGCACGCAACGGCCTCGATCTGTTACGTCGTGCCCCCGAGGGCAAACCCTGGCATCTAGTGTTGAACTTCGTCGGGCCCCATCCCCCGATGGACATTACTGAGTCGATGGCCCGTCGCTATCGCGGGCCTGATCGCGTCATCGAGGGTTTCAGCCAGCCTGAGCACTACGACGGGCCGTTCCCCCCGGAACAGCACGTTCGGATCCGCCAGAACTACGCCGCGATGATCGAGAACATCGACCGCTGGTTGGGCGTGTTCGTGGACGAGCTGCGCATCCGCGGGGACTTCGAGAACACCTTGATCGTCTATTCGAGCGACCACGGCGAGATGCTGGGCGACCACTCTCGATGGGGCAAGAGCGTCCCTCACCAGCCAGCGGCCGGCGTGCCCCTGGTAGCTGCCGGTCCCGGGATCGTCCAAGGGCGCTCAAACGACGCGATGGCTAGCCTGATCGACATGACGGCAACGTTCCTGGACTATGGCGAAGCCGGGAGTCTCGAATGGCAGGACGGGCAGTCCCTGAGGCCGATCCTCGAAGGGGTTCGGTCCGATCACCGCGAGTTCTCGCGGTCTGGCCTTACTGCAGGCGGCAGCCAGTGGCGATTTGTGCAGGACCGCCGCTTCAAGCTCGTGGAAGGATACGGGGCCGAGAGCGTGCGGCTCTTCGACCGGGAGAAGGACCCGCTCGAAGCGGAGAATGTCGCAGGATCAAACCCGTCCGTGGTGGAACGCCTCAGCAAACTGTTCGTGGAGGCGTAGCAACATGCTCCTCCCGACGCCCGAGTCTCAATGCCGCCCTCGGCGGCAAGGATCAGCGGAATCCTGATGAGACGGCTTCAGTGGACGCTGGCAGGTCTGGTCGCAATCGCTGCCGCGCTTCCCGCGCGGAGTGAGCGGCCGAACATTGTGATGGTCTTCGCGGACGACATGGGGTTCGGCGACCCACAGGTATATAACTCGCGGTCTCGAATTCCCACACCGCACATCGACGCGCTTGCGAGGCAAGGCATGCGCTTCACAGACGCTCACTCGGCCTCTTCGGTCTGCACGCCTTCGCGGTACGGCCTGCTGACAGGAAGGTACCCGTGGCGCTCGAGACTGCCGACGGGCATCGTCAACAGCTGGGGCGGGCCGGTGATCTCGGCCGAGCGCCTGACATTGGGCAAGATGCTCCAAGCCGAGGGGTACCGCACAGCATGCTTCGGCAAGTGGCACTTAGGCTGGGACTGGGCGCTCAAGGACGGCGGGTACCTGTCCAGTGAGCTGGACGGTGTCAACGTCGGCCGCGACTACGAGTCGTTTGGCAGGAGAGTCGACTTTTCGAAACCGATCCGGGAAGGCCCGATCACGAGAGGCTTCGACCGCTACTTTGGCGACGATGTGCCGAACTTTCCTCCGTATGCGTTCATCGAGGACGACCGGCTGCTCGGCGATCCTACCGAACGGATGCCCGTCCACAAGAGCCAGCGCGGTGGCCCAATGCTGCCGGGATGGGACCTGTGGGCAGCACAGCCTACGATCACGGCCCATGCCCTGGAATGGCTGCAAGAGCGCACCACCGATCGCTCCACGCCGTTTTTCCTGTACATGCCACTGCTGGGCCCGCACACACCGATCGTGCCCAATGCGCGAAGCAGGGGCAAGAGCGCTGCTGGGCCATACGGCGACTGGGTCCACCAGATGGACTCCATCCTCGGTGCGGTCGTAGAGACTCTTGAGAGGACAGAGGCCATCCGCAACACCGTCGTGATCTTCAGCTCGGACAACGGCTCCCCCGCCCGCAGTGGCATTGGCACGGTGGGTGGCACAGGAACCGTCACGGAGCTGTACTCGCACGTGCCAAATGCGCCATGGAGGGGTCTCAAGGCAGATGCATGGGAGGCCGGCCATCGCGTGCCGCTCATCATTCGGTGGGACGGGCAGATCCAGGCCGGCCATGTCTCCGAGCGCACCGTGTGCCTCACTGACGTGTTCGCGACCGTCGCTGAGATCTTGGGTGTCCCGGTGCCGAAGGATGCGGGCGAGGACAGCTTCAGCCTTGGCCCGCTGCTCTTCCAGCAAGGCGAGTACGCTCGCGATCAGGTCGTGCACCACAGTCAGAGAGGCGTCTTCGCAATCCGCCAAGGTCCGTGGAAGCTGATCCTAGGGAACGGCAGCGGCGGGTTCTCCGCACCGACCGGGCGCGCGCTAAGTCCTACCGAGGATGATGCGATGCAGCTGTACCTGCTGAGCGAGGATCCGCATGAGCGGCGCAATCTAAGCTCGGCCCGCCCAGCGGTCAAGCACCGCCTCTTGGCGGAACTGGCGCGCCTACAAGCAGGGGGCCGCTCCCGCTGAGCAGAGGCCAACGTTCCGCGGGAAGCGCTACGCCCTCATGCGCGGTCAAGCGCGGTTTCGGTAAACTTGGGCCCTAATGGACCCCCAGATGCTCGCCCTCGGGGGCCTGTGGTATGTCGCCTTCCTCTTGTCGCTGACCTGCCACGAGTCAGCCCATGCGCTCGCGGCAGCCTGGGGAGGCGACTACACGGCCAGCAGCGCTGGCCAAGTCACGCTGAATCCGGTTCCGCACATCACCAGAGAGCCGCTCGGCACGGTTGCCGTACCGATCATCTCGTTCGTGCTGAGCCAGTGGATGCTCGGATGGGCATCGGCGCCATACAGTCCGATTTGGGAGCATCGCTACCCGCGGCGGGCGGCATTGATGGCCTTGGCCGGGCCGGCGGCGAACCTAGGGCTGGCAATCCTCGCGGCAATCCTCATCAACTTGGGAATCGCTGCGGGTGTGTTCACGATACCGGCGTCGATCTCTTTCTTCTCGGTCGTTGAAGGCGAGGGCGACTTTGCGCCCGTCGCCCAGTTCGTCAGCATCCTCTTCACCCAGAACCTACTGCTGATGACGTTCAATCTGCTGCCCGTCCATCCCCTCGACGGCAACAGTGTGATCACGCTCGCGATGCGCGAGAACACCGCACGACGATGGTTTGACCTCACGCGAAACAATTCGTTCGGCTTCTTGGGCCTAGTGCTGGCGTGGTAC
>JAJDWM010000262.1 GCA_022825595.1 Bryobacterales bacterium
GTTGGGACACGCCTCAATGCTCTGACCGCAATCGCGGCAGCGGAACCCGCCATTCGCCTTAACCAGCAATCCTCTGCCGCAAGCGGGGCACGGGCGCTGCGTGTGCTCGCAATAGGGCCAATTCGAGCAGCCGTAGAAGGCACCCCTATTTCGCGGATTCTCGCGCCGCACCAGGTGTCCCCTGACGCAAGTCGGGCACGGCACGTCCTTCTCCGGCAACCGACCGAAGACGTCGACGTCGTAGTTTCCGTCGATCAGTTCCAGCACGAAGGGCGACGACGGCCCGCCCTCCGCCAGGACGAAGACGTGCCGCCTTGCGCGGGTGAGAGCGACATAGAACAGGCGCCGCTCCTCGGCATTGGGGTGTTTCTCGGGCGACGCGAGGACCAGATCGAAGAGCGGGTCGTCGGCGACCTCGGTGGGAAAGCCGTATCTTCCGGTGCACAGGCCGAGCACTACGACGTAGTCGGCTTGAAGTCCCTTCGAGCCATGCACGGTCTTGTAGGAGAGCCGAAGGCGAGGATGCCTCTTGGCGAGGCTGGGGAGGTTCCCCGGCCGCGTGTGCTTGTACCGCCCCAGCAGCAGTACGCTAGATGGCTCTTCATACGCGGCAGCGTCCGCCGCGATCCTGGTGAGGGCCTCGCTCAGCAAGGCCAGGCCTTGGACCCCTGAGAGTCCAATGTGCACGCACGGGCCGTCAAGATGCCGAGTCGCACGCACCCTCTTGCGGATCTGCGCGGGATTCCCCAGGATGAACCGGGTAGCGACAGCTGCGATGGACCCGGAGCACCTGAAGGTCGTTTCCAGATCCATCCGCTCGGAGTCGCCGAAGCGCTCCGCGAACTCTCGCATGACCGCGATATCTGCCCCGCCGAAGCGGTAGATCGACTGCCAGTCGTCCCCGACGGCGAACAGCTGGGCACCGGGCGACTGGTCCAGCAGCGCTTTCAGCAGCCTTGCTCTTGCGGGCGAGATGTCTTGGAACTCGTCCACAAGGATGTAGCCGAACGGACTGCGGTAGCGTCCCGCTTCCACATGTTCGGTAGCCTTGCCGATCATGTCGTGGAAGTCGATTTCACCCCGATCCCGCAGGATCCTCTGGTAGCGATCAAGGATCGGTCCGAAAACGGTCAGGAACGCCCTCGCTCGTTGTCGGTCAACAATGCGTGTGGCCCGCTGGGCAGCTTCCCGAAGGGACAATTGGGCGCCCTTGAAGTGGTGCAGGAACGTCGCTACCAGACGCACGAACGGATCGACCCGGCCCTTCCCTGCGAGGACGGCGAAGACGTCCTCGCGGGGGATTGGCGCAAGCGCCACACCGTACGCAGACAGTTTCCTGGCGAGTTTGTCGATCAGTGTGCCGGACGCGTGCTGATGGCTGAACGTCTCGATCACGACTGTGCCCTTTTCCGCGTGTAGCTGGCGCTTCCACTCCATTCCCCTCAGGTACTCTTCGCGATCAACAAACGGCGCGGTCCTGCCTCGCGCGTCGAGCCCGAAGTGCTCGATGTAGATCCCCGCCTCGGGGAGATGGAAGTCAGGGCGGTACTGCCGTTTCTCCGCCGTTGCGGCGTCGTGCTCGTAATCCGCTTCGTATTCGTAGGGAACACCATTGAGATACAGGAAGTTGGCGATCTCGCATTCCTCGTAGCTCTTGACCTTCTCACCCTTGAGCGACCGGATGTCGTAGCGGCGGATGTATTCCCAGTACTCCCCCCAGTTCCGGCACTCTTGCTCTCTCCTGTATGGAGCGAACTGGCCCTGGAACCACTCGAGCACGCTCGCCGACCTATCCCTGTCGGCGATCAGACCGGCGACGATTCCCTTCAGGAGATCGAACAGTGCCCGGCTGTCCTCAGCCTCTCTGGCCAATGACGGGCGCCTGCCCTCCGCCTTCCCGATGACCGCCATTCCGAGACTGTGGAATGTCCGAATCGTGACGCCGTTCGCCACCTCATCTCCGAGGTGCCCGCGGACCCGCTCCTCGAGCTCGTTGCGGGCGTCCCGTGCGAAGGCCAGTAGCAGCAGTTCCGACGGGTCACGGTAGCCTCTTCTCGTGAGCCAGCCGGCCTTTGCGACGATCACCGAGGTCTTTCCACTGCCAGCCGCGGCGACCACTAGATTGCGGTCTTCGTTGACGACCACCGCTCTGCGTTGCTCGTCGGTAAGCGGGTGTGCCTCTACCCGGTCTAGGAACGCTCGTGATCGGCCGAGTTCGTTCTTGACGAAAGTCTCATTGGCTCTGACCCGGAACGACTCGGGATCTTTGACAAGTTCCTGAATCGTACTCAGCATCCGGATCTCCGGGGCATTCGACAGCGAGTCTGGCCACCCGGATCCCATTTCCTCGGCGATGTCGCGGGCATCGCGCTCAAGACTGGCGAATACGGTGCGAGCAATGTACCCTTGCGGCTCAGCGAGCCGCACGACACGAAGGTGCACGAATCGCAGTTTCGCGATTCGCGTCGCGAGCGCCTTCCGCCACCAATCGATCCGGGCGGCTTCCAGCGCCGCCGCGAGCGCCGTCGCGTCACCTCGCGACAGCCCGGAAACGGTTGCTTGCCCGGAAGCGTGACGAACCCGCAAGGTGCCCCACCACCAACCTGCCCTCAACTCGGCTGTCTCGACGTCGCCGAGTGGTATCTCCCTGGTCCGGAACGCGAACCTGACCCTCAATGTGGTCGAGGTCACCTTCGCGCCCTTGGCGTCTCTCGGGCGGACAATCGAGAACAGAACTGACGCTAGACCCTGACGTTTTGCCACGATGCGCAACTCAGCCTGCGCGACGGCCACGGGCGGGCCGCCAGAATCTGCGTACATCGAGAGGGTAGTCCCGCGACGCTGGCGTCCGGATCCTCACGCGAGCTCTCAATGCTCGAGCAACGCGGCACTCGCCGAGATGGCCTTCACGAACAGTTCGAACGTCCTTCCTTGTGCATTTCCCGCGATCGAACCGCTCACCCACGTCAGACGGCACCGGCTGCGCCCGACCTTCACTCACAGAGAACGAGCCCGTGGATGGCTACTGATGATTCTTGGCGTCCGAGATGCCAGGCAACCTAGACATGGAACTAGCGGGCGCGGCCGTGACCGGGGACGATGCCCAATCGTTCATGTCGCCGGACTCAAACTGCGCTTCGAGCTCCTTGAATGCCGATTCCGAATTGTACTCGCTCGATCTCCCGCGCCGGCTGCTCGGGCTCCTTCGCTCGGCGCCACTGGCGTAGGGCCGATCGCACCGTCTTCACCACCATCGCGAAGCCTGTGTTCCGGCTCAGCCACTGCGGATGTGAGACTCAGGGCGCAACGATTCCCGTACCTCACGGGTGGGGGAGTCCGACCAGCCCCGCGGCGTCGCTCTGGACCGGAAGGCGCTTGTGGTCTAAAAACCGATCGAGGCAGCCCATCCGTGCACGGACCTCTTCGCGATCAGGCGCCCGCTGATGGGCGATTGGGCGGCGAAGCCGTCGGACGAGGGTAGCGCGCGCCCGACCGCCACCTCAAACCCTGCTCCTGCGTGGTTTCGAGTGCGGGCCCCAACTGCCTCTGTGCCCGCCCCCTAATCCGGGGATTCCGCCCAGAATCAGCGCCCAGCGCCAGTCCCCGAGAGCGCATTCGCGAGCGATCGATTTGCATGAGTCCGGACCGAGCGGGCCTCGGGCTCGCAGTTGCATTGCCAGCTCTCCTTTGAGCCGCGGCGTTCTGCTCATGGCGACGGTCACCGGGTAGGACTGAGAATGACTTGACGCCTAAGCAAGGCCCGAGAAGCACAAGCACCTGGAGATGATCCGAAGCGTCATCAATAGGCCTCCTCGTGCGTCGGAGCCCGGCTCGTCGGGAGCATCACAGCACGAGCATGCAGTCGCCGTACGAGTAGAAGCGATAATCCTCACGCACCGCGTGCGCATACGCGGCCAGTACCAAGTCCTTCCCCGCGAAGGCCGCGACCAGCATCAGCAGTGTCGACCTCGGCAGGTGGAAGTTCGTCAGTAGCCCGTCCACGGCGAGAAACTCGTGGCCCGGGCGGATGAACAGGTCCGTGTCGCCGTACATGGCGCTCACCGAGCCCCCGCCCCGGGCCGCGACCGTCTCCAACGTTCGGACGCACGTCGTCCCGACGGCCACGATACGGCCCGCCGCGCCGATCGCCTCCGCCGCCTCGGGCGTCACTTCGAATCGCTCCGAGTGCATGCGGTGGTCCTCGACCCGCTCCGTGCCCACTGGCCGGAACGTTCCGAGCCCTACATGCAGCGTGATCTTTGCCAAGCCGACTCCATGCGTCTGCAGCCGACGAAGCAGCGCCCCGTCGAAGTGCAGGCCGGCAGTCGGGGCCGCGACGGAGCCCGGCCGCCGTGCAAACGCCGTCTGGTAGCGCTCCTTGTCGGACTCATCCACTTCCCGCCGAATGTACGGGGGCAGCGGCACCTCGCCGTGGTCGCCAGCGAACCGGTCTACGCGGAACGCCGGCCCTGTCTCGAACCTAATCCTCCTCACGCCGTCGCCTAGCCGCTCCCCGACTCGGATGCGAGTCCCCGCCACGACGACTGCCGAGCCCGGCCGTAGCCTGCGCCCCGGGCGCACTAGCGCTCTCCAATCGCCCTTCGATTCTCCATCCGGCTCCAGCAGCAGCACTTCGGCCGAGCCGCCCGGCTCGCCTCCTTGCCCCACGCGCCGCCCTACGAGCCGCGCCGGGATCACGCGCGTGTCGTTTACGACTAGGCAGTCCCCCTGCCGCAGCCAATCCGGCAGTTCGGCCACCCGCGAATCGTGCCAATCCCCAGCCCGGCGGTCCACGACTAGCATCCGGCTGGCACTCCGCTCTGCCAGCGGCCGCTGGGCGATGAGCCGCCGAGGGAGGTCGTAGTCGAACTCCGCCGTCCGCAAGTCCAATTCTAGGAAGGCTCTCCCTGCCCCCATGCCGCGCCCGGGCGACGGCGCCACGCAGCCCCGCTTGTCATCGTCCCTAGCCAGCGGCCAGCTCGCGACGCTTCATCAACCCTTAACCGACCCGATACCCGCTGTTAACAAGTTTCCGGGTATTGTTCGGAATAGGAGGGCGAGCCGATTGTCGGCGCGTGTAGCCGTCATCGAGGATGACCGGGATCTAGCCTCCCTGCTGCAGTACGCGCTGGAGCAGGAAGGGTTCGAGTTCACCTGCACGCACGATGGCCTGACGGCGTCTGAATTCTGCCAGCGCGTGCAGCCCGACGCCATCGTCTTGGACGTCATGCTTCCCGGTTTGGATGGTTTCTCGGTCTGCCGTGAGATCCGCAAGGACCCCCTCCTGCGCGATGTTCCGGTACTGTTCCTGACCGCCCGCAGCAGCGAGGCAGATCGCCTCCGCGGGCTCCAGATCGGCGGTGACGACTATGTCGTTAAGCCATTCTCCGTACGGGAGCTCGTCGCCCGGCTGAAGCTGCGCCTTCGGGCTAGTGGCCATTCCCAGCGCTGCGTAAGGGTCGGTGCAATCGAGCTCGACAAGGACCGCAGGGAAGTCCGTTTGGAAGGGCGTCCAGTCGCCGTGACGGCAACCGAGTTCCAGATCCTGGAGCGCATGCTCCGCCGGCCCGGCCGCGTGTGGAGCCGCATTGCGTTGCTGCAGTCCGTCTGGGGCGTCGGCTGCCACGTCGCCCACCGCACGATCGACGTGCACATTCGCCGCCTGAGGCGCAAGCTGGAGGCGGACCCGTCAAACCCGCAGTACATCCGCTCGGTGCGGGGTTTCGGGTACACGCTGCGAGAGCCGAGCGAACCTTCACCAGACGCCCGAGTGGGCGCTGGAAATGGGTAACGCAACCGGAGCACTCTGAGACAAGGGGCGCGGTCGACCGCGCTGGACGTGCATTCGGTTGCGCTGGAATCGAGGTCTACTTTCAATGCGAGCTGCAACAACCCACAGCATTCTCGTCACGCTGGCACTTGCCGTGCTGGCCCTGGTCCCCTGCCTTCCCGCGCAGGACAGCGGGGGCACGGTGCTCGGCTTTGTCTACGACGCCAGCACCGGGAACCCAATCCCGCAGGTGGATGTCGAGCTGGTCGGCGAACTGACCATCACCGCCAAGACCACGACCGAGGGAAGCTTCACGCTCGACGGTGTGCCGCCCGGCACGTACACCGTCAAGTACGCCTCCACTCACCACCAAGCCGTCAACGTTGAGGGCCTCGAGGTGATCGCTGGCGAGATGGCCGACGCCAGCACGGTTATGTCCTCCAAAGGCGAGAGGACCGTTGTCGATGTGACCGCCACAGTGACAGCCTCCGTCGCCACGCAGGAGGCCATGCTCGTCGAACGCAAGCTCGCATCGACCGTCTCGGACTCCATCAGCGCCGAAGAGATCCGCGGAGGCACCGCCTCGGACGCCTCCGAAGCCATCGAGAAGGTCACCGGCGTCACCACCATGAACGACTTCGTTTTCGTGCGCGGCCTCGATCCCCGCTACAGCGGAACCACCCTCAACAATGCCCTGCTTGCCAGCACGGAGCCTGAGCGCCGCGTCGTGCCGCTCGACCTCTTTCCTGCCAGCTTGGTCAACAGCATCAAGGTCCAGAAGACATACTCACCCCACTTGCCCGGCGAGTTCTCCGCAGGCCTCGTCCAAGTCGAGACCACCGAGTTTCCCACCCGCCCAACGCTCAACGTCAGCTACTCGGTCGGGTACAACGACCAGACCCAGGGCCACACTTTCCTGGACTATCCCGGCGGCGGCCGCGACTTCTGGGGATTTGATGACGGTTCCCGCGCCCTGCCCGGCGCAATCCCGGCGGACCAGCGCGTGGACCGATTCAGCTTCAGCCGAGACGAACTGCAGGAGCTCGGCCGGTCCTTCCCCACGAATTGGGAGCGAACTGCCCGCGACCTCAGCCGACCCTCCATGAGCTGGAACGTGGTGGCGGGAAACTCATTCGGCAAGCTCGGCGTCGTCGGGGCCCTGACCTTCTCGAACTCGCTCCGGTCCATCTTCGACCAGCAGCGCAACTACTACTTCCCCAATCCCCAGGCCTTCGCCGATCCCACAAACGCGGGACCGCCGGTGCTGGCGAGCGAGTTCGACTATGACGAGTCGACCGAGTCGGTGCGGCTTGGCGGAATCCTCAACCTCTCCTACCAGTTCACGCCCGCCCACAAGGTCTCGCTGAAGAATTTCTTCTCGCGCGACACGGACGACAACACGCGCTATTACGAGGGTTTCTACCAGGACTTCAACACCGACATCCGCAATCAGCGCCTGCGGTTCATCGCCCGCACCATCCAGAGCACCCAGCTTGAGGGCGAGCACCTCTTCACGGGCCTCCGCAACAGCATCCTGACCTGGTCCATGGCCTACTCCAAGGCCACCCGCGATGAGCCCGACCTGCGCGAGAGCCTGCAGATCTACCGACCGCTCACCGACACGTACATCTTCTTCGACGACAGCCAGAGTGCCTTCCGCATGTTCAACGACTTGGACGAGACGATCCTCAACCCCAGCGTCGACATGATGATCCCCTTCTACGCCGGATCCCTCAGCGGGGCCGTGCGCTTCGGCGCGAACTACTCCTCCCGCGGACGAAACTTCAACTCCCGGCGCTTCCGCCTCAACCTGCGCCGGACGCGCGGCGTGGACCTCGCGCTGGAGCCCAACGACCTCTTGGGGCATGAGAACATCCACCCGCGCGGCTTCGAGCTGAACGAGACGACCCGCGTGACCGACGCCTACCGCGGCACCAGGGACGTATTCGGGTACTACGGCATGCTGGAGCTCAACTTGGCCGCCAAGTGGCGCTTCATTGGCGGCCTGCGAGTCGAGGACATGCAGCAGGACGTGACCACCTTCAACCAGTTCCTGCCTGCCACCGGCCGCGAACCGGCCCCCTTCGACGCTGTCAACTACTTGCCCGCCGCCAATGTGATCTACGCCCTGTCCCCCAAGCAGAACCTGCGTGTCGGCTACAGCCAGACAGTGTCGCGGCCGGACTTCCGCGAGCTGGCCCGCTTCGGGTTCCTCAACGTCGTAGGCGGTCTGCAGACCATCGGAAACCCCGAGCTTGTGCAGACCGACATCTCCAACTACGACTTCCGCTGGGAGTACTTCCCCGGCGGCAACCACCTCGTCGCGGCCAGCTTCTTCTACAAGAAGTTCGAGAACCCGATCGAGCAGACCATGATCGCTGCCGTGGCCCTGCTCCGCACCTTCTCCAACGCCACGGCAGCCGACAACTACGGATTCGAGCTGGAGTTCCGCAGGGGCATGGATTTTGTCTCCCCGAAGCTGCGCGAGTTCGCTGTCGCCTCGAACTTCACCATCGTGGACTCCAACATCGACCTGACCAACGTCTCCGACAGGGTCGTGCTCACCTCCCTCGCGCGCCCCATGCAGGGCCAGTCGCGCTACGTCGCCAACGTGATCGCCGAGTGGGCCCGTCCCAAGGCCCGCAGCACGGCGCGCTTCTACGTCAACTATTTCTCGAGCCGCATCACGGACGTTGGCGCCTTCGGCCTTCCCGATGTGGTTCAGAGCGGGCTCGCTTCGCTGGACTTCGTATACGAGTTCACCGTCCGGGGCGACGACCGCTGGAAGCTGCGATTCGCCGGGGAGAACCTCAACAACGCCCACTGGCGGCTCACTCAGGGCGGCGAGGTGTTCCTCGGATACCGCGAGGGCCGCACGCTCAGCGTGGGCACGAGCTTCCGCTTCTTCTAACAGCGGAGCCGGCCGCGGTGCATAGCCGCGGCCGGCTCCCCCGTGCCGAGCACGGCCTCTGCGAATGCCCGAGCCGCGGTCAATCCTAGCCCGAGAGACGCCCAATTC
>JAJDWM010000388.1 GCA_022825595.1 Bryobacterales bacterium
TGTGCAACTTAGGCAATCCCTCCCTGCAGAGCGGATGTGAGGCTTAGTGCTGGAAACTCCCGCTAGGTCTTGGACGTGGCTAGTGGATCGCGTGCTCCTTGGAAGGGTTGGGAACCGGCCAAGGAGTCGCCGCGTCGGAACCGATCCATACGGCTGAGTGCCAAAGTAACGGAGCGGCGGCGTAGCAAAGCCGGCGAATGAATCCTTCTTGCCCGTGACTCATATCCGAGGAGATCCAACACGCATCTTCACCAAGAGGACAATCCTGACGCCGTCCGTTGCTGCAACTGGAGTGAATCGCCGCACACAGCGATATTAATCAGTACGCCGAGCCGCGGTGGGACGCCGCGATCATTGATACAACGCGTTCTTCGTCATCGATCTCGTAGAAGAATCGCCAAGACCCGATCCGGTATCTCCATGTCTCCGGCCTGTAGTCCTTGAGCTTGCGGGTGTGCGGCCCGAAGTGAGGTTGCTTACGGAGCTGCGGGTAGACGGATCGCCGAAGCTTGGCTGCAATCTCTTTGCGACCAGCTCGGGCGATCGACTGTAGGTCCTTGCGGAATTGCTCGGTCTCGAAGATCCGATACTCATGCAACGAACTCGCCCGTCCGCCGTCGAGCCTGTTGCGAACCGGTCTTTAGCCTACGGACCAAAGCGTCGTCGCCCAAGATCTCGTCCATTTCCCCGCGACTCACGAACTGCGCCTCACGGATCCGTGTCAGAGCAGCGGTCGCTATGAAGGTTGCCAGCGGCCGCCGGTCCGCCACTGCAGCTTTCCGTAGCTCGTCGTACACGTCGTTCTCCAATCGCAGAATTACAGTCTTAGCCATGTTCCCTCTTCCACCGGCAAATTCGTTGCGTCTAGACAACGTGCGCCAGCATCAGGTCTGCCAACATCATACCGCTCTCGGGGCCCCCAGCACCGAGCCTAGGCGTAGAGTGCTCTGTCAACCGAACCATTTCAGGTGGAGCATGAAGATGTTAGTCGTCAGTCTGACCGATGAGGAACGCAAGACTTGTGACGAAGCTGTCAACCGACTCAGCGGACGCAGCCAGTAGGCACGGCGAGCGCGGAATCTGCAGCACGTGGTCGACGTGGTCAGCCCGGCATATGTAGTACCCCATTCCAGCTTGAGGCTTCCGACTGCACTCCCTCCCGCTCCTTAGGGCCATGTGCCACTTGCAGCCGACCTGCCATCCCTGCGGGCATTCCCCTGCAAGGCTTCCATCATCAAGAAGCACAATGGCACCGAGACCTACTACGTCGCCGTTTCCGCCCGCGTCAACGGCAAGCCCCGCATCGTCAGCCAAACCTATCTCGGCACCGCCGACAGGCTGGCTAAGCCGGTCCAGCCCGAAGATTGGATTGCCTGCGCTCAAATGAGCATGACGCAGCATATCGAGCCCGGAGACAGCGGCGGGGCCGTTCTCATGCGTGACGGTGAGGATTGGGTACTTGTCGGGACGACGTTCTATTCCTATGGCGCTGGCGGGCAACTGGCAGCGCAGCGCACCAGCTACTACTTGTCGTGGATCGCCCAATATGTGGGTGACGGGCCGGATGGTCCCGGAACCTCGCCATCGCCCCAGGCTGTCGAGGTAGCGCTTGGCTCGTCGGGTTCGACGATAACTCTGATGATGACCGAAGCGGGTGGATTCACGCTGGGCGGGGAAACCTTCGCGGGCGGGGAAGTTTATGCCGAGAACGGCAACACTTACACCTTGACGATGGCGGACGGAAAATGGTCGGCCACATTCGTGCCGGTGGTTGCGGAGGTGGCATTGGGGACCAGCGGGGACATGCTGACCGTCACGATGCTTGAGGACCGGACCTACGAGACGGGCGGAGAGCCATTGAGGGAAGGCGACACCAGAGCGGCGCGAAATGGCAATGTCTACAGATTGTCGATGGTCAACGGCACATGGACGGCAGTGCTCGTCTCGGACCCGCCTAGCTCAACCGAGAATCTGGGTGAGGTCCGACTCCAGAATCGGACCAACGTTCCTTGCCGGGTCACCTATGTGCTCGATACGGATGTGGTGGGGTCCACGACCCTTTCGGTCGGCGAACTGCTGTCAGCGCTTGTTCTGGAGAGGGATTCCCGCACCTTGTTCCTTATTGAGTGCTCTCAGCCGTAGCGGGGTAGGTGGAACTGTCGAACGGCCCGACAACGCGCGACCCGCGAGGTAGTCTTGCCCCGGCTAGCAGTTCCTACTAGCATCACGTCGAAGATATGGAGGAGGGCATGCAAGAACTGGGAGTCTTGGGTGTCACGGCTGTCATTGGGGCCGCCGCAGCCGTTATTGCGGCCTCCACTGCCCTAGTCGTCGGTATAATTAAGTTCGGCAAGAGCCTGGTAGGGTTCGGCAACTGGACCGGGCGGGTTGACGCCGACTTGGCAACGGTCAAGGAAGGAGTCAAAGAGGTCAGGGAAGACCTCAACGACAGCCTAAGAGAGGTCAAGGAAGACTTTAGGGACAGCCTCAGGGAGGTCAAGGACAGCCTCAGAGATGACATCAAGACCCTCTCGGGTCAGATGCTGCCTCATGGTCGGGCTCGCATCCCCGGAGATTACGCGGCAGCAGCCAGCCCGGTCATACTGAACGACCGGGGCAAGGTTGCGGCTGAGAGGCTCGACGCCCGTGGGTGGGCTCGCAGACAGTCGGTCGACTTGCTCGACTCATGCCGGGGGTTGGAGGAGTACCAGATCTACGCCTTGTGCGAAAAGCATGTGGCGGCCTCGGAAGATATGTGGCCGCAAGAGATGGCCAAGATCGCCTATGAAGATGCCTCTGACGTGTACGCTCTGTCCCAAGTGTTGGTGATTGTCCTCCGGGACGTGCTTCTGGATCGGCTCAGCAAGGGCAAGGGCAAGGCCCAAGCCGCCAGCTAGCCATCATTTGCCGGGGCAGATTCGACGGCGGCAAGCCGAATCGGCGCGGCTCGGGCGCTTCGCCACTCTCGTATATAATTCCCCATCGCATTGGCAAATGCACTGATCCAAGCCCGTGCGATCCCAGCCGGGGCGGCGCAAGATGCAGCGCATATTGCTATCGCAGTAGTGAACGGCGTCGAGTATCTGTCAACATGGAACTTACGGCACATCGCGAATCCGGTTGCCGCGATCAGGATCGAGCAGGTGTGTCGAGCCGCCGGTTACGAGCCCGCCAAGATCTGCGCGCCCAGGCAACTCATGGAGGCCCGACATGAAGAACTATGAGAGCGACCCCATTGTCGCGGAGGTTCGAGCCACTCGCGCCAAGCAGGCGGCACGTTTCGAAAACGACCCGGAAGCGATCGTCAAACATGCGCAAGTGCTCTAGAAGGCGTCTGGGCGGCAGTGCGTCCGGTATCCCGCCCGTCGATTCGAGGTAGCTCCGCCGCCTCGAAACGCTGCTTGATTTGCCCGCAGCCGGTAGGGTGGCCCGATTGCGACCGCCAGTGCACCGGACCGGGCAGAGACGCGGCAGGATCTCGACCAGGCTGCGGGCAAGCGCAGGAGAGGGCAGCCCTTGGTCCGTGATCCGGCCGCCGAGACATTCCTCGCCCGTTGTTTCGGGGAAAATGCCGGACCGAAACACGATTTGCTCTTCCGCGAAACATCCAATGTCATGCCAAGGCCTTGTCCGGCAGGGGGTTAGTGATCCGGGCGGGACGGCCGGTGCAGGCAGGCCGCAGCACCGGCGGGGTGGGAGCGACCCCGCCGAAAACGGCCCTCGCTTGTACAAACGGGCCTTTCGGAGAGGTCGGTCCCGGGAAGGTCTCCTTGCTGGAAGGCGGGGCGGCCCACAAGGGGCGCGAAGGGGTTTGCCGCGGACGTCCGGACCCTGCTGCACGGCTTTCCGCGAATGGCGTGATTGCCGCCTGATCGGACAAGGGTCATGCCGAGCCGCCAGGCCGGACGGTTCCCGGCCGTCCGGATCATCCGGCCGCGACGACCGCGGCCGAGTCCGGGTCGAGCTGGACCGCGCGGTCGTAATCCTCGACGGCCTCCTCGTGCCGTCCCAGTTCGCACTTGGCGCAGCAGCGGCCGAGGTAGGCGGCTGCATGGCCGAGGTCAAGGCCGATCTCCCGGTCGTAGTCGGCTAGGGCTTCCTCGAAACGGCCCACCTCGGAGCGGGCTCTTGCCCGCTCAAGGTACAGCGCCGGGCTGCGCGGGTCGAGGCGGATCGTCTGGCTGCAGTCGGCGATCCCCTCCTCGTGCCGCTGCAGCTCGTCGGCGTCGGGACCTGACCTGGCCTGCGCGTCCGCATTGGCCGTGCCGCTCGGAGAGCGTCCGACCGCAACGACCGCCTCGCCCGCGGCACGAATGCGGGCGTGAGTACCGGTCTCGCGCCGACGAGATAAGGGAGCGGTCGGGAACCGTTACCGACTTGTCCACGGGGCAGCCCGCTCCCGGGCACCGGCTCCGGGGGCATGGCCATGTAGCAGCGGGCCACCGCCGCCCCGATGCTCGCCTCGTCCGCGATAGACCGGAACTTCGCATGGGCCCAGAGCTCGCCGATGCCGATCGCGACGCCGAGGAACACCAGCACGAACCTGTTGGCTTCCTGCCAGCGCTCGATCCGCCGCTCGCGCTCGTCCAGCAGTTCGCTGCGGAGTTCGTTGACCTGCCGCTGCAGGTCGACGACGGCCGCGGCCGGACGCTCGCCGCCGGGCGGGGCTAGTTGCCTTCCTGATCCCACTCCCGCAGGTCGTACTCGGACTCCGGCCCGAACACGGTCCTTTCCTCGAGCCAGTTCTCGCTCTCGCCGAAGGCCCCGATATAGCTCTCGCCATCGTCGGCTAGGGCCGGCGAGTCCGGCTTTGGGCGCGGGTCGGGTTTGGCGGACCAGCGCACGTCGCGCA
>JAJDWM010000234.1 GCA_022825595.1 Bryobacterales bacterium
GTGCTCTCCGAGCGCGACGGCGTGACCACCGTGATCCTGATTGGGGGGTACGCCTGGATGGCGGCCGACGAGTTCGACGCGCCGTTCAGCGATCGCGACCGCGAGGCGCTGGCCACCTTCGAGCGCCTGGCCGCCGACCCCAAGTTCCGGGTGAGCTTCCAGCTCGAACGCGGCGAGGCGGTCCTGTTCAACAACTGCGCGGTGCTGCACAACCGCACCGCGTTCGAGGACCACGACGAGCCGCACCTGAAGCACCACCTGATGCGGCTGTGGCTGATGGACTGGGATGGAAGGCCGGTGGTCGAGGGGGTGCGGTACCACAAGGGCGAGGGGGGAATCACTCCGCAACGGGACAAGGAGCCGTACTACGCGAATCGGAATCCGGCGATTGATTCGGCGCGGCGGCGGGGGTCACCGTTATGAAGTCCGCCATTGCCGTCCCCGATGTTGCCGGAGTATCAGGCTTGGTCACTGACCAAGCTGGCAGACCGTCGGGGAGCTTGTTCACTGCACAAGCCGAATCATTGACCGAACTCTCTGCGAACCAAAGAAAAATCATCGAAATCTGCGACGTACCTCGCAGTCTGATGGCGATCATGGCTGCAGTCGGAGTGTCCGGCCGGTGGTATTTCAGAAGGCGCCACCTCGAGCCTCTGTTACGGGGTGGGGTGCTGCGCATGACCCATCCGGACCAACCCAGCCACCCGGACCAGGCCTACGTGCTGACAGATGCCGGGCTCGCGCCCAAGGCCACGGTGTGAAGGGAGATGCCGGGACGGGCAACAGGAACCGGACGAGTGGGGCGTAACAGGCCGGATGACCGGATCGGCCGGCTCTTCCGCCATCCCTCGGGGCAGGACGAGCTGTTCGACAAGTCCCATGAGGAGCAATCGGAAGCGCGGCGGGGCGAGCTCGACCCCGTGGCACACGGCTTGCCCAACCCCCATCGGACGGACCAGCCGCGAGGGAGGGAGCCGCGCTCTTGACAGAGCAGACGGAATGGACCACCTTCGACAGAGGAAGTGGCAACGCATGTGAACCATCATGACCACGACAGCGACGCAAGACACGGAGACGCTCATCAACATGTTGCGCGCCGCAGCGGCCGACCTGAGTCCCAGCGTGATCAACGCGCTGATCGCGCGTCCGGACGTCGTACGCGGTGCGTTGGCAGCGACGGGGGCACTCCTCGCAGGGGACGAGGTCGGCAGGTCGGCGTACGATGAGATCGATCCGATCGGGCTGGTCGCGGAGCCGTCGAGAAATCCCGAGGAAGTCGGACGAATCGTCGAAGCGCGCACCGTACCGTACGAGCCGGACGAAGAGGTGCTGAGCTCGAACGAGGTCGCGGCACGCCTCGGACTGAAGTCGCGACAGTCCGTCCATGATTGGCTGCGCAAGGGCAAGATTGTGGGGTGGCAAACCGCAAAACGCGGATACATGTTCCCGGCCAGGCAGCTCGATGAAAGGAATCGACCGATCAAGGGCCTCGGCGATATCGTGGCACTGTTCGAGGACGCCTACGCAGCGTGGTTCTGGCTGACGACGCCACGGAACACGCTGGATGGAGAGGAGCCGCTGGCCGTGCTGGCCAGGGGCCAGCGCGACTGCGTCATCGACGCAGCGGAAGGTTACCTGCAAGGCGACTTCGCGTGAGCCGGGGATATGCGGCGAAGGACATCCAGGAACGCATCCGCACCGTTCGGCTCGATGAAGCATGTCGGCTGATTCATCGCAGACATCAAGATCGACCGCTCGGCATGATCCCGGCACAGAGCCGTTTCAGCGATCCTCTGAGAGGCTACAGCGTGCTCTACGCCACCCAGAGCATGCGGTGCGCAGTGGGAGAGGCTCACACGCGATCGCTTCGCACGGCGGCGCCGACGGATACTCGCGTTCCGGGAAGTCGAGCCGGTCGTGGTGGTGATGCTGCACACGATTGAACCGCTCTCCCTGGTCGATCTCCGCCACGACGGACCGGTGCGCATCGGAGCGCCGACGGCAGTCACCCACGATGCGGACCACAGGGCGGGGAAGTCGGTGTCAGCGGCCACCTACGCGAACGTGCCCGATGCCGACGGTCTTCTGGAACCCCTGCTGGCTGGCGGAGTGCTCCGCATGACCCATCCCGATCAGCCCAACCATCCGGACCAGGCCTATGTGCTGACCGAGGCCGGAGTCGCGCTCAAGGCCCACGGTGTGAAGGGGAATGCCGGGACGGGCAACAGGAACCGGACAAATGGTGCGTAACAAGCCAGATGACCGAATCGGCCGGCTCTTCCGCCATCCCTCGGGGCAGGACGAGCTGTTCGACAAGTCCTATGAGGAGGAGTTGGACGCGCGCCGTGGCGAGCCGGTCGAGTGCCTGGGACTGACCTTCGAGAACAAGGTCGAGGTCGGCTTTCCCCACGGCGAGATCGAGGACATTCTGAACCTCTCCGACCCACCATGGCACACCGCTCGCCCGAATCCCTTCCTGAGCGCGTTCGTGGAGGCTTGCGGCAAGCCCCGCGATCCGGGTGAACCGTACCGCCGCAAGCCGTCCGCGGTCGACGTCAGCGAGGGCAAGACCCATCCCGTCTACCGGGCACACGGCTATCACGCCAAGGTGCCATACTTGGTGATCGTGCCCTCCATCCTCCACTACACCGAGCCCGGAAATCTGGTTCTGGACGACTTCGCGGGCACGGGTATGACCGGGGTGGCGGCGCAATGGTGCGGGACGGCACCGGAGAGCTACCGGAAGGCGCTGGAAGCGCAGTGGGCCAAGGAGGGTTTCGGGTCTATGGAGGGCTATGCCGCAGAATGGACGGTGGACCAGCTTCACGAGCCGGCACAGCGCATCACCCTCCAGACCGACGAGTTGATGAATGCGGTTGCTCGCAGCCCCGTGAACTCTGGCGGCGCTGGTGCTGTTGGATGACTGATCGACTCTCGCCCGAGGAACGCAGCGCCCACATGCGGCGCATCCGCAAGGTAGACACGAAGCCCGAATTGATCGTGCGACGAATAGCACACCGCCTGGGTTACCGCTTCCGGCTCCACCGACGTGATCTTCCCGGCACTCCAGATCTTGTCTTTCCCCGTCTGAGGAAGGTCATATTCGTGCACGGATGCTTCTGGCATCAGCATGACTGCCACCTGGGTGCCAAGCAACCCTCCACCAACGCCGCCTACTGGTTGCCAAAGCTGGCCCGCAACGTGGAGCGAGATAGGCTGGCAAGGAAGCGGCTCAACGATGACGGCTGGAGGATCTTGGTGATCTGGGAATGCCAGACAAGGATGCCTGACCTTGCCACAATGCTGGTCGAGGAGTTTCTTGGCGCTGACTCGCAACCTACAATGCGTTGAATTAAAAGGCTTTTTTCTTTCCCTCCTTTCTCTCGGGCAAATGCACGCTTAGTTGGTGCATCCTGGTGCAATTCGGTGTACTATGGTGACTCGACGCGAAGGCAAGAACGTGCCGAAATGCCGAACAAACCACAGATGAAGCGCTTTAGCGTGTCCCTTGAGGCTGGAGAATATGAGGAGTTGTGTCGCATTGCGCAGACGCACCGCCCGCCGCTCTCCCTTCAGTATGTCGTCCGCTACGCTTTGCAAAAGCTCTTTGATGAGCATAAGGACAGGCAGCTTCAACTGACGCTCAATCGAGGATGAAGAAGGGATTGCCAGCGTGGAGGGATATAGATTTATTGACTTGTTTGCCGGGCTTGGGGGCTTTCATCAGGCACTGAGAAATCTCGGTCACCAATGTGTCTTTGCTTGCGAGATCGACGAGGATCTGGCGCACCTTTACGAGAAGAACTTCGGTCTTCGTCCTTTCGGTGACATCAGATTGCTCGACATATCGTCTGTTCCAGATCACGACATCCTCTGCGCAGGATTTCCCTGCCAACCCTTTTCTAAGGCGGGCGGGCAACAGGGCCTTGAGTGTCCCCAATGGGGCGACCTGTTCGAATATGTCATCCAGATTCTGCGTGCACACAAGCCACGCTTTTTCATCATCGAGAATGTGCCGAATCTAGTTCGGCACCGCCAAGGGAAAACTTGGCGGACGATCGAGCATCGACTGCGGCTAGCGGGTTACAGCGTAAGGGACAAGTTGTTTTCCCCGCATCATTTCGGCGTGCCACAGATTCGTGAACGGACTTTCATCGTCGGCCGGCGCGGCGGCTTGAATAGTCTCGTTTGGCCAACGCCGTCGCCGAACTCTGCGCTCTCCATCCTCTCGGTCCTGGACGAGAATCCGGAAGACGCAAGAACATTGCCAGAGAGTTGCATCAGGTATCTGGAGACTTGGCAGAAATTTCTCGATCTGTTTCCAAGAAATGAGCAGTTGCCTTCCTTTCCGATCTGGGCAATGGAGTTCGGCGCGACCTATCCGTATGCTGACAGATCGCCGGCTGGTGTCGGCCTCCCTGCCGTCAGGGCTTTCAAGGGAAGCTTCGGCCGGTCTCTTCGCGGACTTGGGGAGCAGGACATTATCGCGGCGCTGCCACCTTATGCGCGCAATCCCGCATCGGAATTTCCGAAATGGAAGATCGACTTTATCCGCCAGAACCGCTATCTCTACAAACGCCACAGGAGGTGGCTCGACGAGTGGGTACCTTCCATCATCGAGTTTTCGCCTAGCTTCCAAAAATTCGAATGGAACTGCAAAGGCGAAGAACGGGATATCTGGAAGCACGTTATCCAATTCCGCGCATCGGGTATCCGCGTCAAGCGCCCGACCACTGCGCCGTCGCTTGTGGCGATGACCACCAGCCAGGTTCCCGTTATCGCGTGGGAGCGCCGATACATGGCGGTCCGCGAGTGCAGCCGTCTCCAGGGCATGGGTGATTTGGAGCACCTTCCCCCGACGCAAACCGCGGCCTTCAAGGCACTCGGCAACGCCGTCAATGTCGATGTTGTAAAGGAGATCGCTCGGCGTCTCCTCATGCTTGACCTCACGCCCCCGCAAATCACGGTCCCATCGCGCAACGCGCAGTGGCGCGGTGCGTCCCGTTCTGCTCGCACGATGGTAGAGGCAGCATAGCCGGAGGATAGGGGCGTTGGCGGCGAAAAAGGTAGATATACGTCCGGGCGTCAGTGTCCGAGCCGTGTTGCGGCACTTGAACTACCGCCCGTGGTACGCGTTGAGCGAGTTTGTCGACAACGCGGTGCAGAGCTTCACCGAACATCGTCCGGCCCTTCAAGAGATTCAAGGAGAAGACTTCAGCTTGCGCGTTGATATCAATATCGACACAGCATCACCGCCGCGTATCTCTATCTGCGACAACGCCGCTGGCATATTCGAGTCGGAGTACGATCGAGCGTTCCGTCCCGCAGCCATTCCGCCGGACCGGACGGGGTTGGCGGAGTTCGGAATGGGGATGAAGAGCGCCGCTTGCTGGTTTGCACCCCGCTGGGCAGTCCGAACGTCCGCGCTTGGAGAGCCGGTAGTCCGGGCCATTCATTTTGATATTGAGAACATCGTCAACGACGACATAGAGGAGCTCACAATTCAGGAGACAGGGGAAGCGCCGAACGGGCACTACACAGAAATAGTTCTAGAGGATGTCTTTCATGTTCCTGTCGGACGGACCGTCGCCAAGCTGAAGGAGCATCTAACCGACATTTACCGGGCGTTTATGCGAGACCGCATCCTTGAGTTGCGATTCAACGGTGATCTCCTTGAATATCACGAACCGAAAGTTCTGAAGGCGGCATACTTCAAGGACAAGGAAGGTCCTTCCAGAGAGTGGCGCAAACCCATCGAGTTCGATTTCGGCAACGGACTTTCAGTTCATGGATTCGCAGCTCTTCGTGAAACGGCGAACACGGCGAAGGCCGGCTTTTCGCTGTTCCGGCGAGGTCGCGTCATTCAGGGCAGCGGCGATGAGGGCTATCGTCCAGCCTACATCTTTGGCAGTTCCAACAGCTACCGATATCAACGTCTCTTTGGGGAACTCCATCTCGAGGGATTTCAGGTTAGTCATACAAAGGACGGCTTTCGCTGGGACGACAACGAGCAGCCGTTTCTTGAATTGCTGCGAGAACACCTCGATACCAAGGAACTGCCACTGTTGAAGCAAGCGGAAGGCCACCGCGTGCGGGTGGCACGTGTTCAGCTAAAGGCATCCGCTCGTCAGGCCGTGGCCAACACAGCGCAGGCGCTGGAGAGCCGATTGCCGCAGGTGATCCCTGCTGTTGTCGATGCCGAGCCCGTCGATACGCCTTCCGAAGAGGCACCTCACGCATCAACGCTCGCTAACCGCCGATTTGATATCCGGTTCCGGGACAGGCAATGGACCATCAATATCGAGCTCACTGACGATCCGGCGGAAGGTCAGTGGCTTGCCGTGACTGACGTGGCTCAATCCCGCGAGCAGCCGCGGCGCTTGGATATACGGGTATCAATGGTTCATCCTTTCATGGTGCGATTTGCCCAAGCTGATTCAGAAGATGTCGAGGCCCTTCTTCGCGTAGCCGCAGCGATCGCAGTGGCCGAGGTGGTCGCCCGCGACTCTGGCGTGAGGAAGTCAGGAACAGTGAGACGCAACGTCAACGAGATCCTCCGGGATGCCCTTTCGGAAGCATGAGCCGTGAGTCACGCATGATGGACGACAGCCCTATCATTATCGAGCCTGTTTCTGAACCGGCTAGGGGATCGTGGACACCGGTCGCAGGCCCGGAAACACTCGATTTTCTGACCGCCGTGGTTCCTGAGGACAGCCGGGACAGTATGCTTGACACCGCCGCCTCAATTATTGCTAAGAGCGTCCCACCCACGGGCCAAGCCGGCCAAGAAACAGGCCTTGTTGTCGGCTATGTCCAGAGCGGAAAGACGATGTCCTTCGAGATGGTGACCACCCTTGCTCACGACAACGCCTTCCAGATCGTCATTGTTGTAGCGGGCATCGCCAATCCCCTCCTTGACCAATCGACGGGCCGTTTACGACGCGACCTGCGGCTCGACGATCCGGATCGCCCGCGTCGCTGGATACAGCTTCAGAATCCTTTGGCAGACGACGCCACGGTGCCGACGATCCGCGATGTGCTGGACGACTGGCGTGACCCCGGCACCCCAGAGGAATACAAGAAGACCATATTGATCACCGTTCTCAAGCATCACCGACGACTCCAAAGCCTGACCGATCTCATCCGAGTTCTGGACGTGGAGAGAGTGCCAGTCCTTATTATTGACGACGAGGCCGACCAGGCCAGCTTGAATATCGAAGTTGCCCAGGGACAGGAGAGCACGACCTATCGCTGCCTCATGGCGCTCAGACAGGCTCTGCCAACTCACACATACCTGCAATACACGGCCACACCTCAAGCGCCCTTGTTGGTGAGCATCATCGATTCACTATCCCCCAACTTCGTTCAAGTTCTTGAGCCAGGCGATGCATACGTCGGCGGACGAGAGTTCTTTGCGGACGATCTCAGCCACATCCGCGTGATCCCACCACAGGATGTTCCAACGAACGCCAATCCCCTTTCCGAGCCGCCGGAATCGCTTCTGGAGGCGCTGCGCGTCTTTATGGTGGGCGTAACAACGGGAATCAATCAGGGTCGCAACACTGGCAACCGCTCGATGCTGGTTCATCCGTCGCACCGAACAGCCCAGCACCAGGAATACTACAACTGGGTCCGCGATGTCTTCGAAGACTGGAAGCGAATTCTGAGCCTACCGGACAACGAACCCGACAAGCAGGAGTTGATCGAGGATTTCCTCGACGCCTACAACGACCTCACGCAAACGGTCGGTGGTGCCTTGCCAGCTTTCGATGAACTTGCGCCATTCCTCCGCTTTGCCTTCCGAAACACGCGTGTTCTTGAGGTCAACGCCCGCGAAGGGCGCACGCCACCAGTCGATTGGCGCAGCGCCTACGGATGGATTCTTGTCGGTGGCCAAGCGATGGATCGCGGATTTACAGTGGAAGGCCTTACCGTCACCTACATGCCGCGCGGCATCGGTGTCGGCAATGCAGACACCGTGCAGCAACGTGCGCGCTTTTTCGGATACAAACGGCCCTATCTCGGCTATTGCCGCGTATATCTTGAGCAGGGAACACTCCGCGCTTTCGAGACATATGTGGAGCACGAGGAGGACATTCGCGCTCAACTTGAGGAATTCCAGGAGAGCGGCCGGCCGTTGAACGAGTGGAAGAGAGCATTTGTCCTTGATACGGGTCTGCAGCCGTGCCGGCATCACGTCCTTGAGTTCGACTATATGCGCGGACGATTTTCGGATATCTGGGTGACCCCG
>JAJDWM010000643.1 GCA_022825595.1 Bryobacterales bacterium
CAAGCTCCACGAACAGATTCTGGCCTCCGGCGAACCCATAGCGGATGATCCGCGGGCCGACATCCGCCGTGACTACCAACTCCACCTCGCCGTTGGAGATGCGGTAGCAGTTGGGCCAGCCACCGTAGGCGACCCTCTCAATGTTCACGTCTGCACTCGCGGTCATCGCACAAAGGAGCAGGGCCGGCGCGGCCACCGCCCACGACCGCCAGCGGGACTCCTTGGAAAGGGCCAATCCGCCCTCAATAGGTCGCTCGCCCGCCGCTGACATCGTAACACTGGCCCGTCACGAACGAGCAGTCCGGGCTCGCGAGAAAATGCGCCACCGCGGCCACCTCTTCGACGGTCCCGGTGCGCCCCCTCGGAATCTTGGAGGTCATGTAATTGACCTGCGCCTCCGTGAGCTGGTCCAGTATCGGTGTGCGGATGACCGTCGGGCTGATCGCGTTAACGCAGATGTCGTACTCCGCAGTCTCCTTGGCCATCGACTTGCTGGCCGCGATCACCCCAGCCTTCGAAGCCGAGTACGCCACCATGTTCGGATTGCCCTCCTTGCCAGCCAAGGACGCGATGTTCACGATCCTGCCGTAGTTGCGCTCGACCATGCCGGGCAATGCGGCCCGGCAGCAGTGGAAGACGCCGTCCAGGTTGACCCGCATCACCGTATGCCAGTCCTCGTCGGCCTGGCGCCAGGTCGGAAGGGCCTTTCCGGCGATGCCTGCGCAGCACACCAGCACGTGCAGTTGGCCGTGGCGGACAAGGACCTCGCTCACTGCCCGCTCGGCGGAAGCGGGGTCGGCCACGTCGACCTGCACGGCCATCGCCTCCAATCCGTCGTCGCGCATCGCGCTGGCCTGAGCGCTGGCGCCGTCTGCGTTGAGGTCGGCGACCGCGACCGACGCGCCCGCGCGGGCAAGCCTGACCGCAATGCCGGCACCGATACCCTGTGCCGCCCCAGTGACCAGCGCGGCATGCCCGCTGAGGTCGAAGAACCTATCCTTCACGGTCCCAGCCCTCGAGAAGGCCCCCTTCGCTGGCCACCTCGCCCACGGGCTCGGGCTCGCCCGGCTCGCCACCGGCATCTTCGGTCCCTTCAGTCCCCTCGGCCTCTTCACCGGCGGCCTCTGCACCCTCGGCACCCTCTTCCAGCTCCTCGTCCGGCTCCGGTTCGGGTGCTGGAGCGAACTCGAACTGCGCAGCGAGACGCTGGCTGCGGCCCAAGGGCTCCTCCTCGCGGCCCTCCGCTCGCACTTCGACCTTGATGGTCGTCCTGATGTCCTTGTAGATGTGCACCGGAACGTCGTAGTCCCCCAGCGTCCGGATCGGGGTGGTCAGGTCGATGCGCCGCCGGTTCAGCTCCAGGCCCTGCTCAGCGAGCTTGCGCGCAATGTCCCGGGAAGTCACGGATCCGTAGAGCTGGTTGTTGAGGCTCGCGCGGACGACCATCCGGATCACTACGTCCTTCAAGGCCTCGAACTGCATCTCGGCGTTGCCGCGCAAGCGCACCGCCTCCTTGGCGGCGGCGGCGCGCATCGCCGCGACCTGCTTCAGGCCCCCCTTGTCCGCGGGAATCGCAAGGCCCTGCGGGATCAGGTAGTTCCGGGCGTACCCGTGCGCGACCCGCACCACATCCCCGCGATCGCCCAGCTTGTAGATGTCCGTCTTGAGGATCACTTCACGCATTGGGCCTGCTCCTGGCCGGCCTTGGGCGTCTCGCGTCCCTCGGGGGGCGCTCGATCAGGCCCGCGAACGGCAGCAAGGCCAGGTTCCGGGCGCGCTTGATCGCCCTGCGCAGCAGCCGCTGATGCTTGGAGCTCAGCCCGGTGTGGCGCCGGGGATTGATCTTGCCCCGGTCGCCCACGAACTGCTTGAGCGTGTCAACGTCCTTGTAGTCGATGTAGTCGATGCGGTTGACGCTGAAGTAATCGACCTTGCGCCGGCGGAAGTAGCGCCTTCCGTGCCTGCGCGGGCCCCGTCCCCCAAACCGCGGGCCGGCCGGCCGGGCCGGCTTCGTCTCTTGGCTCTCAGCCATCGCTATCCTCCAATTCGCCGGCTGCTACGACCGGGCCCGCCCGGTCCCCGGCCAAACGCCGGTGCCCCTGGCCTGCCCGGGCGGCCGGGCCGACCGCCCCTGGCCGCCTCTGCGGCGCGGGCGGCCGCCTTGGCGTCCAGAATGGGCTGCCGCTTCGCGCGCCTGGCCTTTGCCTTGGCGAGCTTCCGCAGATCCTCGTCAATTCGGACATTCAGGAACTTGATCACGTCTTCCGCGACCCGCAGGCGCCGCACCAGTTCCTTGTTCAGGCCGTCGTCCGCCGCTGTCGAGTAGCGGATGAAGACGTAGTGCCCGGTCCAGAAGCCGCGCACGCGGTAAGCGAGCGGGCGCTTGCCCCAGTCATCGACCTTGTCGACCGAGCCGCCGCCGGACTCGACCACCGTGCGGATGTGATCAAGGGCCTCCTGCGCCGTCTGTTCCGGCAAATCCGGCTTCAGGATCACGCCCAGTTCGTAGATTCTCATCGCTCCCCGTCCCTGCTATTCCGGCACACGCCGGTTCGCCCGCGCCATCGCCTTCTCAATCCCTTCCGCGAGGGCATGCCGCACAGTTTCGGCCGCGCGGCCAACAATTCCCTCCACCTGGCCAATCTCGTCCTCTCCCAGCCTGCGCAGCACGTATCTTGCCCTGTCACGGACCGCCCGACCAGGATGGACGCCGATGCGAAGCCGGGCGAACTCACACGTGCCCAGCGAATCGACGATGGACTGCATACCATTATGCCCCCCCGCGGATCCGCTGCGCCGCAGCCGCAGCCGACCCCACGGTAGATCGAGCTCGTCATAGACCACCAGCAGCTCGCCGGGCTGCATACTGTACCGGCGCAGGAGGCGCTTTACGGGCTCCCCGCTGCCGTTCATGTAGGAGAGCGGCTTGGCCAACAGGGCGTCCCGGCCGCCGATCCCGCCGCGCCCCACGAGCGCCCGCTCCTGAAGGGCCGAGATGCGGATGCCCGCGTCCCGGGCGACCCGGTCAACGGCCCTAAAACCCAAGTTATGGGGCGTGTGCACGTACCGCTCCCCGGGATTGCCGAGGCCGACCACCATCCAGTCGGCCCGCGCCGGGGTCTTCCGCCTCCAGAACATGCCAATCACCCGGCTCCGGCCAGCCTCCCGGCGGACCGGGAAGTGCGGACCTAACCCTCATCGGCCTCTCCGGCCTCTTCCTCCTCTGCCTCCTCCTCGGCGGCCAGATCACCGGACGCTCGCGAGGCCATGATGTGGACCAGCAGCTTCTGCTCGGCGTCCGCCAGCTTCCACATGTCACTGGGCGGCACATCCCGCGCGCGGATGCCCTGTCCTACGTGGAGGTCGGTGATGTCGATGTCGATGTGCTCCGGGATGTCAAAGGGCAGGCACTCGATCTTCAGGTCGCGGCTTACGACCTCTTCGAAGCCCCCCTCGTTCTTGACGCCTACCGCCGCCCCGACGGACTTGATCGGCACCGAGACCGTGACCGGCCGGGCGGTGTCGACCCGCTGCAGATCCACGTGCAGGAGGCTGTGGCTGACTGGATGGATCTGGTAGTCGACAGCCATGGCGTGCTGTGACGCGCCGTTGCAGGTGAGATTGAACACCCGGTTGTGGCCGGCC
>JAJDWM010000082.1 GCA_022825595.1 Bryobacterales bacterium
ATGTACGGTCGCCCCAGCGGATGCTCCGGCCGAACGCCCCGGCTACCCAAGTCGCAGCGCTCAGCGCGTCCTGCACCGGCAGCAGCGCCAGCTGGCCCAAGCTGAGCCGATTATCCAGAAGCTTGCCGCTCACAGCCTGCGCAGTCGCGGCGCGCAGCAAGCCGCACAACGCCAGCACGGCCCACGCCCAAGGCCGCCCGGGGACTAGCGCCACCAGCGCCAAGGCCCAGGGCAGCGGGTTGGTGAAGACCTCTCCCCAGTAGGCCACGGGTCGCGAGCGCTTCGTTGAGCGGCGCCAGCGCACCCGGTGCGCCCAGTTCTCCCGAAGGCCGGCGCTTCCGATTCGGTGCTCCACCACGTGCGCGGCGAGACGCACTTCCCAGCCCGCTGCACGGGCCAGCCTTCCCACCTCGAAGTCCTCGGCGAGATGCTCCGCCACTCTACTCCAACCCCCGATGCCATCCAGGCAGGACCGCCGGACCGCCATGGCGGGGCCCACTGCGAAGTCCATGGGGAAGAGCAGCCTCGCCGTCAGCACGCCGCCCCAGAACTCGGTATTCATGCCCAGCGCCTCAAGGCGCGACCAGGGGCTGCGCCCGGCCGCCGCCCGATACGGGCATGTCACCACTCCCACTGCAGGATCGCGGAACTCGCGGGCCAGCGCGCCCAGCAGGCCGGGCCCTGCGCGCACGTCGCTGTCCAGGACCACGAGGACATCGCCCTCCGAAGCCTCCGTCATGGCCGCCAGCGAGTGCACCTTTGCGTTGGGGAAGGCTGGTTCCCCGGAGACTATCGCCTTCCAGCGAACGCGCGCCAGGCGCTCGGCCATGGATCGCGCCAGCCGCAAGCCCCCGTCGTCGGAGTCCTCTGCGGCGAACAGCAGTTCGTGCCGCTCCCGTCCCAGAGCGAAGCCGTCGCTCAGGTTCCCCGCCAGGCCCGGTAGATTCCCGCGCAACGGCCGCAGCACGCTGAACTGCAAGGGAATAGGCTCCTTCGACGAGGCCCGCTCAAGTGTGTCCTTCAGGTACGACCGGACGGCGACGATGAGCAGGCCGAAGTAGACGCACCCTCCTAAGGCGAGGGTAGTGGCGAGGGCTAGGAACGCAGACTGGAATGAGACGCCGGTCAGGTCTGGGCGCCCTTCTCGGCGCCTTCTGGTTTCGAGGGGGCGAATGCCGCTGCCATCGCCCAGCGGGCCTCCTCGTCCTTCGCGACCTTGCCGTCGCGCAGCTGAATGATGCGACGCGCGTACATGGCGATGTCTGGCTCGTGGGTCACTAGGATGATCGTGTTCCCCTGCTTGTGCAGTATGTCGAAGACTCCCATGATCTCGGTCGACGTGGCCGTGTCGAGGTTACCGGTTGGCTCGTCGGCCAGGATGATCGCGGGATCGCCAACCAGCGCCCGCGCGATCGCCACCCGCTGTCGCTGCCCGCCGGAAAGCTCGCTAGGAGTGTGGTGCATGCGCGGCGTAAGGTCCACCTGGGCCAGTGCGCGCATTGCGCGCTCCGTGCGCTGGGCGGGCCCCACCCCTGCGTAGATCAGAGGTAGCTCGACATTCTGCAGCGCCGTCAGCCTCGGCAGGAGATTGAAGGTCTGAAACACAAACCCGATCTCGCGATTGCGGAGGTAGGCCAGATCATCGTCCGACATCGTGCTAACCAGCTGGCCGGCGATGTAGTACTCCCCGGCTGTCGGCGTGTCAAGCGCGCCGATCAGGTTCATGAATGTGGACTTGCCCGAGCCGGACGGCCCCATCAGCGCTACGTATTCGCCGTAGCGAATCGTGACGTCCACGCCATCGACCGCATGGATCTGTTGCTCTCCCATCACATAGGTCTTGCGCAGGCCATAGGTCTGGATCACTATTCGGTCGTGCAGCAATCGCTGTCCGATCACCGCCGGGTCTTCAGGGCTGGCTGTGCCCCCCATTGACATCGCCATCACGTTATTCTAGTCGCGTCCGGCGCCCGTTCCGTTACTCTCGCACCGACAGCGCGACCTTACACGTGTTCCCCGGACGCACATCCGGCGCTGGGCAAACTAGGCTCAGCGTCCCTTCGCGCATCTCAAACGGCAGCGGGCCCGGAACGCCACACGCCGACACGACCGCCAGCACGGCTGCACCGGGCTCCACTTCGGTTTCCAGCCTGGCCAGCGCCGACCGCGAGACGGTTGCGACGACCGTGCCTCCCGCCGCGGTCTGGCCCGGCTCCACCAGAACACTACCGACCGTGCCGTCCCAAGAGGAAGTGAGCGGGTAGGAACTGGGCAGGCTCTTGAGCCGCTCAAGCAGTCGTCGCGAGCGCTCCGACTGCGGCGGTCCCGCCGCTGGGGGCACCGGAGGCGGGCTAGCCGCCTGCCGTCTGGCATTCAGCAGGCGCCCCTCGAGATCTTCAAACTCGCTGCGCTTGCGCTCATAGTCCAGCCTCGCAACGAGACCCTCCGCCTTCATTTCGTTCCACCGCGCCATTTCCTCGCTCGCCCGGGAGTGGGCGCGCTCCAGCTGGCCTACGACGGCGGCCCGCAGATCCATCTCCGCCCGCAGTGCCTCTTCCGACCGTGCGCCGCCGTCGCCGTCGTGACGTTCCTCTAGCTCGCCGACTTGCTTCTCAAGCGCGTTGATCGAGCGCCGCAGTGCCAGATCCTCCACCTCCGCGACAGGATCCCCTGCACCCACAGCCTGGCCGGGACGAACGTGCAGGGACAGCACCCGCCCTGGGCGTGTCAGGCGGACGGGCCCCTGTAAGGTCGCGACGGCCCTGGCAACAGTGTGCAGCGTCCCTACCCCGGGAGGGGCCGGAGCGGGCGGCTCGGCGTCCAGGAGCGCGATCATGCCGAGCACCAGAGCGACGGGCGCAGCGGCGCAAGCGCCGCCGACCCAGAGATTGCGGGCCAGGCCCTCCGGCATGTCAGCCCCGGACGCGGTCGATGCCCAACTCTTCCCATAGGGGGTCGATCCGGCGCTTAACCTCTTCGCTCATCTCGATGACCTCCGGCCACGGACGCACGAAGCCCTCGCTCGCCCACTTACGCGTGGCGTCGATTCCCATCTTGGAACCGAAGTCCGGGAGCCGGCTGGCGTGGTCCAGCGAATCGATCGGTCCCAGCGTGAACTGGACGTCCCGCTCGGGGTCGATGTTGTTCAGCGCGCGCCAAGCTGTCTCGGAGTAGTCCTGCACGTTCACGTCGTCGTCCACCACCACGATGCACTTGGTCGAGGAGGCCTGCCCGAGTCCCCAGATCGTGTTCATCACCTTGCGGGCCTGCCCGGGGTAGGACTTGCGGATCGAGACAAGCATCAGGTTGTGAAAGATGCCCTCGGCGGGCATGGAGACATCGACGATCTCGGGTGCCTGCAGCTTCATCAGCGGAAGGAACATGCGCTCGATCGCCTTTCCGATGTAGAAGTCCTCCATGGGCGGCCGGCCCACGATCGTGGTGGCGTAGACCGGATCGCGCCGCTGCGTCACGCAGTCGACGTGGAAGACGGGATAGTCGTCCTCAAGGGAGTAGTACCCTGTATGGTCCCCGAACGGACCCTCAGTGCGCAGTTCGCCCAGGTTCACGTGCCCCTCGAGGACGATCTCGGCGTTGGCCGGCACTTCGAGATCGACGGTCTTGCAGCGCACCATCTCCACGGGTTTGCGTCGGATGAAGCCGGCGAACAGCATCTCGTCCAGGTCCGGCGGAAGGGGCAGGCTGCCTGCGACCATCGTGGGCGGATCCGCGCCGATCGCGACCGCGACCTCCATGCGGGTCTCTTTCCCCATTTGGCGTAGTCGGCGGTAGTGCTCCGCTCCCTGCTTGTGGGTCTGCCAGTGCATGGCTGTCGTGCGCTCGTCGAACACCTGCATCCGGTACATGCCGCAGTTGCGCTTGCCTGTTATCGGGTTGCGGGAGAAGACCATCGGCAGCGTGATGAATGGGCCGCCGTCCCCAGGCCAGCACGTCAGGACTGGATAGTCGTACAGCGAGAAATCCTCTCTCTTGACGACCTGCTGGCACGCCCCGGCGCGGACACTGCGGGGCAGGAAGTTGCGCACCTCCGCCAGCTTGGCGAGGCCCTTCAGCTTGGCAGCCATCCCCTTGGGGACGCCGAGGTCCAGATACTCCGAAATGCGGCCGGCGATGTCGTCCAGGCCGTCCACCTCGAACGCTAGGTGCATCTTGGAAAGGGATGCGAGACAGTTGATCAAGACCGGGATGTCCGATCCCTTCGGCCGCTCGAACAGCAGCGCGGGCCCGCCGCACTTCACCGCTCGGTCCGCGATCTCGGCAATCTCCAGATACGGGTCAACCTCCGCGCTGACCCGGCGCAGCTCGCCCTGCGACTCCAGTGCCGCGATGTACTCGCGAAGATTTGCGTATGGCATGACAGTCCGGCCTCAGCCTCCTTGGACGGCCCGGTTGAGGTACGAGACCAATGGCGCCATCGCCCGGAAGTGCTGGTCCACCACCTCCACGACCGTTGGCCGCTCGATCACATTTGCCGGGAGCGTCGCTCCCGCCAGATACTGCTTGTAGGCGAGCAGGTCCGCCGCAGGGTCGTTCCTCGCGTAGCCGCGCGGCACGCTCTTGAGGCGCTCGCCGGACATCTTGTCGAAGTGTTCCCTAAAGGAAGCTTCCGCCAGGATCGCTCGCAGGGCGCCGGGGTCGTCAGCGATCTTGGCACGGATGCGGCGCAGGCCGTCGGGAGTTGGCCGGTACAGGCCGCCGCCGACAAGCAGCTCGTCGGCCGAGAAGTGGAAATAGAAGGACGC
>JAJDWM010000425.1 GCA_022825595.1 Bryobacterales bacterium
CGAAGTTGCGCGGGCGGTCCATCTCTCCGGATCCCGCGCTCCGGGGACGGTCCGCTGGCTACACCAGTTCGCATTGGAACCCGTCACAGGCCCCGCCCGACGTGTCCGCTAGGCCTGCGAGGAGGACATTGGGGGGGGCGCGCTGGGCAAGGCCCCCGGGGACCCGCAGGACCATTCACTTGCCGACTGGCAGGTATGATGGCCCACCATGAGCATCGCGACCCAATGGAAGGGTCTTCTGGACAGGCGCGACGTCTTGATCCTAGACACTGAGACCACCGGCGTCGGAAATCGATCCGAGGTGCTCGACATTGCTCTGATAAACACCCGCGGGCGAATGGTCTATTCCGCTCCTGTCCTGCCCCAAGGCCGGATCCCGGCGTCGGCGAGTGCCGTTCACGGACTGACTCGCGCACGTCTTCGCGCTATGGGCGCGAAACCTTGGGCGGAGCATCACGCTGCCGTCGAGCGATGTCTGGCTGGCGGGAGCGTGCTGCTGGCCTACAACCTAGACTTCGATCTGAGGCTGCTGGGCCAGACCGCGGAGCGTCACGGTTTCGGCGATGTCCACCTGCCAACCGCCACGAAAGTGCGCTGCCTCATGCTTGACTATGCCGAGTGGCGCGGTGTTCCTCACCCGTGGCGCAAGGGTGAGTGGCAGTGGCACAAGCTGACCGAGGCAGCGGCCTACGAAGGAGTTGGGGGCGTCCAATCGCATCGTGCGCTGGATGATGCCAAGCTGACGTTGGCTGTGATGAGGGCCGTTGGGGCGAAGGGAGGCGGTGTGCTCGGATCACTCGGTTGGGGGAGGTAGCGCCCAGGCAGGTGGGCTCTCAGCCCAGCACTCGAAACTCAGGCGAGGCTGAGGTCCAACATTCGGCGCCGCGTCCATCCGTGCCTCGACGCGCGAGTTGCGGTGTCCAGGACAGTGTTCTGCGGATCTAGGGGACACCTACCCACTGGGCGGCCCTCGACATCCGTCTCGCCGGTTCGCGCGCTCCGTTGGTTGCACCAGTTCGCGCTGGATCACTCGATTGGCGCCGCGCCGAGTGAGCGCCAGGACGGCATTGCGGGGTGCTTGAATCCGCGCCGAGGTTGACAGCCGTCGGGCTGCCGCGCTATATCAGGGAATGGCACGCCTGAGCAGGGCGCTGCCAAACTAACCTTTGCGCCGCTTGGCGCGTCCAAACTGATCCGGCCCCGTTGACGGGCCTTGAATCGCAGAGCTCTATGATCCGAGTCGAAGGCGTCACCAAGCGCTACGGTCCCACGACGGCCGTGGACAACATCAGCTTCGAGGTGGAGCGCGGGGAGATCGTCGGCTTTCTGGGCCCCAATGGCGCCGGTAAGACCACGACGATGCGGATCCTGACGGGATTCCTGCCGCCCACCCGCGGCGCTGCAAGCGTGGCCGGCTTCGATGTGGCAACCCAGCCGATCGAGGCCAAGAGCCGCATCGGCTACCTGCCCGAGAGCCCGCCGCTGTATCCGGAGATGAGCGTCATCGACTATCTCAGGTTCGTCGCGTCAATCAAGCACATTCCCCGCAAGGAAATCCCCAAGCGGATCGACGCTGTCCTAGAGCGGACATCGACCACCGACGTGCGCGACAAGCTCCTCGGCAAGCTCTCCAAGGGCTACCGCCAGAGGATCGGCCTGGCTCAGGCCCTGATCCACGCGCCGGAGGTGCTGATCTTTGACGAGCCCACGTCCGGGTTGGACCCCAAGCAGATCATCGAGGTTCGGGAGCTGATCCGCTCGCTGGCCGGCGAGCACACCATCCTGCTCAGCACGCACATCCTGCCCGAGGTGGCCAGCACCTGCGGCAGGGTCATAATCATCAACGAGGGCCGCATCGAGGCCAGCGATTCGCTCGACAACCTGACCGCTCGACTTGAGGGCGCCACAGCCCTGCTGCTAGACGTAGAAGGGCCGCCGGACGAGGTTCGGCGCGCACTGGAGCTGGACCTTGCCGTGCGCAGCGTCGCGGAGGAGTCCCGCCTAGGCGACCGGACTGCTTTGCGGGTCGAGGTCGACAAGGACGACCGCGTCGCGCGCCGGTTGGCGGCCGTGGTCGTGAACTCTGGTTGGGGCCTGTACGGCATGCGCTCGCTCGGCATGAGCCTCGAGGACATCTTCCTGCAGTTGACCAGCCAGGAGGAGCAGGCCAACGGCGGCGAGGGCCCGGCGGCCGGGCAGGGGTCCGACGGCGGCGCTCCCGCGGCAGACACCGCCGAGGGGCAGGAGGGCGACGACCGATGAGGGACACGCTGACCATCGCGATGCGAGAGTTCTCGGTCTATTTCACATCCCCCATCGCGTACATCGTGCTCGCGATCTTCGCGCTCATCTTCGGGTACTTCTTCACGGCCGGGCTGGCGTTCTTCATGGACTACAGCATGCAGGCCCAGGGAAGCCCGGGGGCGCCCCCGATGAACGTGAACCAGTTCGTCATCGAGCCCTCCCTCGGAAACATGAGCATCGTGCTGCTGTTCCTGGTGCCGATGATCACGATGCGCCTGTTCGCCGAGGAGAACCGCAGCGGCACGATCGAGCTACTGCTGACTTCCCCCCTGCACGACTACCAGATCATCCTCGGAAAGTGGTTGGGAGCCCTCATGCTGTACGGCTGCATGCTGCTGGTCGCAGTGGTGAACCTCTCCGTGCTGTTCCTCTACACGACCCCCGAGTGGAAGCCTCTGCTGGTGGCGTTGCTCGGCTTGGCGCTGATGGGAGCGACCATGATCGCCTTGGGCACGTTCCTCTCGACTCTCACGCGCAACCAGATCGTCGCCGGAGCGCTCACGTTCGGAGTCCTGCTGCTCTTGTGGGTGCTCAACTGGGTGAGCTCGTTCGAGACCTCGACGATTGGCAGGCTGTGCGAGTACCTCGCCATCTCGCCGCACTTCGAGCAGTTCTCGCGTGGGGTCATCGAACTAAAGGACCTTGTCTATTACCTCAGCGGGACGGCGCTCGGCCTGTTCCTGAGCAAGCGCTCGCTCGAGTCACTCCGTTGGAAGGCGTAGGACCCATGCAGGACAACAGTGCAGAACAGAACATGCGGTGGCATGCGAGGTTGGTCCGGAAGCTGCAGTCCCGGCAGTTCCGATCAGGAGGCTACGCGGCAAGCTACGTCCTTGTCTTCGCGGCGATTCTCGTGGCCGTCAACTGGCTGGCCGTCCAGTACAACGAGACCTACGACTCGACCGGACAGAAGCTGTACAGCCTCTCGGACCAGACCCACAGGATCCTGGACAACCTGGACCGGGATGTCACGGTCATGTACTTCGACCGCACGTCGCAGTTCGAAGGCGCGCAGGACTTGCTGCGCCGCTACGAGAACGCCTCCGGCAGGGTCGCCGTGGAGTACGTCGACCCCGACGAGGATCCCGTCAAGACCGAGGCCATGAACGTCCGCTCCTACGGCACGGTAATGCTGATGATCGGTGGGGTGCGCCATGAGGCCACGTCCCTGACGGAGCAGGACATCACCAACGCGATCATCATGGCCCTCAAGGGTCAGGACAGGGTCGCCTGCGTCGTGACGGGCCACGGGGAGATGGCCGGCGACGACAGGGAGCGCAACGGGCTCGCCGCCGCCGTCGAGCGCATGGAGGGCGCGAACTACGAGCACCGGGATGTCAATCTGGTCTCGGGAGCAGTTCCGGAGGACTGCACCCTTCTGCTGGTCGCTGGGCCGGCAACCGCGTACTTCGAGCCTGAGGTGGCCGCGATCCGCTCCTTCGTCGAGGGTGGCGGGCGGCTACTGCTCCTGCTGGGGGCCGTGTTGCCGGACGCGATGGGCCGGCGGGACGACACAAACCCGGAACTCGTCGAGCTTGTCGCCGGGTGGGGGATCGACTTCAGGAACGACGTGGTCATCGACGAGTCCGCAATCGGACAGCTGTTCGGCGGCGGGCCCTTTGCGCCGCTCGTCTCCGAGTACGGGTTCCACGCCATCGTCGAGCCCATGGAGAACATCGCCACCCTCTTCCCGCGGGCGCGCTCGGTCACGGCCGCCGACGACCCGCCCGAGACCTGGGAGGTCGACGAGCTCTTCGAGAGTTCCGACGCCAGCTTTTCGACGAGTTCCCTGCAGGCCGAGGAAGGCGCGTTCACGCTTGGGCCGGAGTCCGCGCAGACGGACGGTCCGATCCCGCTTGCGGTCGCCGCGACATACGACGTCCCGGACCCCGAGCCGGAGGCGTCCGGCCAGGATGCCGAAGGGGCCGACGCCGTCGAGGACGAGGGCGATGTCGAGGAGGTTCCTGCCGATCCGGAGGAGCAGCGCCAGGGTCGCGTGGTCGCCGTGGGATCGGCCGGCTTTGCCAGCAACTACGGGTTGGGGCTGGGCGGAAACGAGGATCTGCTCCTCAACATGCTCAACTGGCTGAGCTCTGACGAGGACCTCATCTCGGTCCGCCCCAAGGACCCCGAGTCAACCCCGATCGAGATGACCGCAGCCGAGATGAGCAGGATCTGGTACGGGAGCCTAATGCTGCTGCCGCTCGTGATCATCATTACGGGTGTGTGGACGTGGTGGGGCCGGCGATAGCAGCATCAGGGGAGGCTCGCAAGCGACGCGACAGGAAGCCATGAGACTGAATCCCCTCTTGATCGCCACGATCGTGCTGGCCCTTCTGGGCGGGCTGGTTTGGTACACGCGCGAGCACCCGCCGGAGAATGATGATGCGGCGCCAAGCGTGGTGGACCTTGACGAGGACCAGATCGCAGAGGTCACCGTAGTGCGCGATGGAGAGGAGCCCATCACCCTTGTCCGCGGAGACGGCGAGGGGGACTCCTGGGAATTCGGCGGCTTGCTGGGGCTCCGCGCTGACGGTTCTTCCGTGGGGCTGCTCGTCTCCAGCCTGGCGTCTCTGAACGCGGAGCGCATCGTCTCCGAGAACGTCGTGGAATGGGGTCCGTACGGGCTTGATGAGCCCTCGCTCTCGGTGGCCTTCAAGCACGAGGCCGGCAGCGGGAAGCTGCTGTTCGGCCGCGACACGCCGACCGGGTCTGGCGTCTTCGCCAGACTTGAGGGCGATGCCCGCCTGTTCACCGTCTACAGCTACAACAAGACGTCGCTCGACAAGTCCGTCTTCGACCTCAGGGACAAGCGACTGCTGTCCTTGGACGAGGATTCCGTCTCGAGCATCGCCGTGGAGACCCCGGGCCGGTCCCTGGCGTTCGACCGCGTCGACGGTGAGTGGTCCATCGTCCGCCCGCTCCCGCTGCGGACCGACGACTTCAGCGCCGGCGACCTCGCGCGCGTCGTCCGGACCGCCGAGATGACCGAAGTCCTGGCGGAAGATGACGGCGGCGCCTATTCGTTCGCGAATCCCCTGGCGACCATCCGGGTTGTTGACGGCGATGGCACACATGAGCTGGTGCTGGCCAAGGACGAGGACACGCACTACGCGCGCAGCAGCGACCAGCCCGGAGCGTACGCAGTGAGCGAGACGCTGGCCGAGGGGTTCGACAAGGACGTCGACGAGTTCCGGAACAAGAAGCTCTTCGACTTCGGGTTCTTGGACCCCGAGCGGGTCTCTGTGCGCATCGGGGACCTTGACGCCGTCGTGGCGCGTTCGGAGGGCGTCTGGAAGCTCGAATCGCAAGACGGGCGTGAAGTGTCCGGCGAGAAGGTCCAGACCCTGCTCGACCGGCTGAGAAACCTGAGCGCGACGGCGTTCCCGTCCGACGACGCCAGCGCCCAAGCTTCCTACGGGCTGGACGATCCTGCCGTAAGGGTGACAGTCGAGCCGTCCGGAGAGGACTCCGTGCCCGAGACCGTCCTCATTGCGGCGACGGACCGCTCGCCCGCCTACGCGGCCCGGGAGGGCGAGCCCTCAACGTACGAGGTCGAGCAGTCCGCCGTGCTGGACATCGACCGTGCCGTGGCCGACGTGGTTGAGCACGAGGCGGACGCTCCGGAGCCGGAGCAGGAAGAAGACGCCGGGGAGTGACGGCGGGAGGGCGCCTGCGCCTCGTCCCGCGTCCATTCGAGGGGGCCAACATGGAGAATCTGCGAGCGCTCATCCGGGAGGTCCCGGACTTTCCCAAGCCGGGGATTCTCTTCTACGACATCACCACTGCGGTCAAGGACCCGCAGGGGATGGCGCTGATGGCGGACGCGCTGGAGGAGGCCGCTGCCGAAACGCGCGCCGACCTGGTCACAGGCATGGAGTCGCGCGGCTTCCTGTTCGGCCCGCTGCTCGCCACCCGCCTCGGCAGCGGGTTCGTGCTGATGCGTAAGCCCGGCAAGCTTCCCGCCGCCACCGCCAGTGTCGGCTACGGCCTGGAGTACGGAACGGACTCGCTGGAAGTGCACGTGGATGCCATCCAGCCGGGCCAGCGGGTCCTCATCGTGGACGACCTGCTCGCGACCGGCGGCACGGCGGCGGCCGCCGTGGAGCTTGTGGAGAAGCTTGGAGGCGAGGTTGCCGGCCTTCTGTTCGTCATCGAGCTTGACTTCCTCAATGGCCGGAAGAAGCTCGCGGGCTATCCCGTGAAGTCGCTGCTGCACTACGACAGCTGAACGCGCGGACATGGCGGCCCCGGAGGGTGCTCGTCCCCGCGTCATCCGCCTGCGCGCCTATGCAAAGGTCAACTTGGGCCTGCGGGTCTTCGGGCGGCGGCCCGACGGCTACCATGACATCCGCACGCTCCTCCAGACCGTCAGCCTGTTCGACTCGCTGACGATCATACTCCGCCCGGGCCCTGCCCGCGTCGAGCTCTCGTGCGACACTCCCGGACTGCAAGGCGAGGCCAATCTCGCATGGCGGGCCGCCGACCTGCTCCTCCGCCGAACGCGTTCTGCCGCTAGAGTGTCGATCGAGCTGCGAAAGTCCGTTCCCGTCGGGGCCGGCCTCGGTGGCGGCTCCAGCGATGCCGCCGCCACTCTGCGCGCCTTGGCGGCGATGCTTCCCCAGCGCCCTCGTAAAGGCCAGCTAGCCGAGGTAGCCGCAGAGCTCGGTTCCGACGTGCCCTTCTTCCTGCTCGGGGGGACGGCCGTCGCCTCGGGGCGCGGGACCAGGCTCAGCCCACTGGAGGATCTCCCGCCGGCTTGGCTTGCCATTGCG
>JAJDWM010000085.1 GCA_022825595.1 Bryobacterales bacterium
CCGTCCTTCGGGTAGGGGAACGGGCTGACCGTGCGGGATCTGCTCGCAAGGTTCAAGTCGAAAACTCCTCCGTGAGGCAGAAACGATAATACTTTCAATCTGTTATCAAGACCCCAAGCTCCAACGTTGGGACACTAGTGACCTCGGACTTCGATTCGATTCGTAAGATGTTGAATTCCACTACACGAATGGGACAGATTGCGGGACGGTCCGTCAAGAAGGCGGAAGCATACAATTTCTTTGCCGAAATCCTCGGACGCCCGCCAATTCCACTGGAGATGGGGCGTCATCGGTTACGAAAGCTGCTCACGAGAGCAGTGTTGAACGACGACAAGAATCTGTCGGAAGAAGAACAGGAGAAGGTAATTGGTATCGTCACGCGGAACATAAGGTCTATTTCGGAGAGTCAACCGGAAAGACTGATGCGACTGCAAAATGATCTGGAGCTTGCCAATCTGGAGGGCTTTATCGATCGCTTTCGTGGGATGCTTGAGGAAGGTCATGGTGAGGCTGTATGGCAGAAGTTCTTTGACGCGAACCCTCTCATCTTGAGTCTGGCATTCGGCTACCCAATCATAAAGGTCGGGCCACAAGCGTCCGTCGGAGGCCGAAAGTTGTTCGGTGGGGGAGAGAAAATCACCGACTTCCTAGTGAAAAACAAGATGACGAACAACGCTGCGGTTGTGGAAATCAAGACACCGGGTGCGAAACTAGTGAAGAGGGAATTTCGGAGTGGCATTTTTTCACCGTCCGGAACCCTGTCGGAGTCGATGGTGCAGGCACTCGATCAAAGGTATCAGTTTCAACGGGACATTTTTGGGATAAAGGTCAGAAGTGGAATCCACGATATCGAAACCTATGCCGTGCAATGCTGCTTGGTAATAGGAACGACGCCGGAAGGTGGAGACGAGAAGAAGTCGTTCGAACTGTTTAGAGGAAATTCAAAGGATGTGCAGATCCTCACTTTCGACGAACTACTGGAGAAGCTGGTGCAGTTGAAGGATCTGTTGGCTTCCTCTGACGATACGGCGGACAGGCTGGTGCCCGAGGAGGACCTTCCGTTCTGACCCGGGAAGGCAATTTGGGACAAGAAAGTGAGGCAGTCGGTCTGTGGCAGGAGGAGTCATCGGTGGCCCGGTCGGTGGCGTGTTGTGGGCTGCGGTGCGGAGTGCATGGTGCAACAGGCTGAGTTCAAAATTCTCAGTGAGGACTTTCCGCAAGAAGCGGGTCTGCTCACAACGGGTTTGCCATTCGACAAACTAGCGCCAACTAGCGAGGATCACGGTGGTGGTGAGGCCGGCCCCGATGCCGATGAGCAACCCAGCGATGTCTTTCATTGTGGACCTCCCCGTAGTTGGATGTTCAAAAGAAGACTAACATCCCCACGATGATCAGGACCGCGAGCACGGCGACGATTAAGGCCGGTGCCGTCACGATGATTGCTTTCAGGACGAACGGAAGAAGCCGAATAATCACCTCCTCCATGCACTGGTCCGCGAGCGCCCTGCCGAATCCCCGCTCTCGTCTCTCTCGCCATTGCACAAAAACTGCGTCCTATGCGAATCCAGTCATCAAGCCTTGATCACTTTTCGGAACCCGTGCTTAGATACGATTAGGCGCTCCACACAGCTACCTTCATGCCATTGTCCCCACTCTCGCCGAGATTCAGAACATCCTCAACCAAGCCAAATGCCTTAGCCTGCTCTGGGGATATCAGAACGGATGGTGCTTGTCCATCCAAGCTTCGGAGAATCTCGTCGGGAACTTGGGTGTGAGATTGGATAATTTTCCTACTCATCTCGACATCGCTTCGCAAACGACTAACCGCCTCATTGATTCGATTGAGCGTTTGTCTTTGCAGAAATCCCCAGTCGTATTCATGAAAAAAGAACCGGGCTAAAGGGCTGCTGGTTCTTCTGTGCCCAGCAAGAAAGACTGGCACCGCGACACTCCCTACATGCCCAATTGCGTGCATTCTAACGGGAACAGGAAGTTGACTGACGAAGTTGAATAGGGCTAGAGATTCATCTGTACTACCTCCTTCGCTCGAAAACATTATCACAAGAGAACCGAAGTCGGGCCTCTCCAAAATTTGACAGATTCGTGCACGCAGATTATTTGCGACATCGAGATTGATGTTGCTTCCAAACACGAGCCTGTACTCCGTACCGTTTGCCACCAGATATGTTCTCCCATTTGGGCAGACTTCTGGTCGAGATCATACCATCATCTGGCCCAAACTTGGAAGATACACATGACCACCCGAACGAATACTAAGGACGAAAAGCTAAAAGAACCTTCGTGCCCACACTGTCAAGAGCGTTGAAAAGCGCCTTTCGGAGTACAGTCCGACTAAGCCTGAGAATCCGATGGTAATGTCGGGCATGAACGTGGTCGAAACTAAGCGCGTTGCGAGGGATCAAAAGTCAAACTGATACACCGAGGTTATGTGGTATAGTTGGCGCGAACCCCCGTCATTGGGAAAACCATGTCAAAGCCGCGAAGCAAGTTTAGCCAAATGCTGCGGAAATTCATGTACCATCAGGATGAAGTCAATCGATTGGAACCATTGGTGGAAAAGGCGAGGGCGCGTCGCGACAAGTTATTGGGCGACCACAAGAAACTCATGGAGGCAAAGAAAAATTCGCCAAAATATGTATCCGAAGGTAGATACATTCATTCCTTGGACAAGCCGGGAGCATGGCGAAGGAAGTCTCGCAGGAGACCGTAAGCGCAAGCAATACCCAAAATCACAATCTATTCGAACCGACTCCTCACGGCCGCCTGACGAAACGCTTGGGTCAACCTCACTGCAACGGCTTCGGCAGGCTCGGCAATCCCGGACCGCATGTTCCTGACTACGGCGTCCGGGAGGTCGCGTACCGTGCCGTTGAGATTTGTCATGCGCCCCCCGACGCTCGCTCGAATCCTCGGCATCGTGTGCCGGGACGTGTCGCCGGAGAGAACACGTCCGCACGAAAGGGGCTAGGGACAGTCAGACGCCGTCGCGCGGGATTGTCTCGCGCCACGTGCGGGAGAATACCGAGCGCCCGTTCTCGTCGGCCTCGAGACGGGCGTGGACGTGGAAGCTCGCCGCGTCCGAGGTCATCCGCATCCACGTTCGGATCCGGATGTCGAGCTCGTCGGTCCGCCCGTACTCGTCCTCGCCCTCGAGCTCGACGCTCGCGCTCAGTGGGTCGTCGGGGCGGATCGCGAAACGCCGCCGGATGAGGTTGCCGTAGGTCCAGCCGTTGTCGTCGAGCCGGGTCGTCCCGCCGTCCTCGACGTGCACGAAGGCGAGCTCCCCGGTCGCGAGGTCCTCCTCCATGCGGGCCACGACTGGGGCCGCCGGCCGGATCGCCGAGCGCGGGGCGAGTGGCGTGCTTGCGGGAGGCGGAAGCTCTCGGAGGGCCGCGTCCTCCGCCCGGTCCGGTCGGACCGGCAGGGTGAGGGTCGAACGCCCGGTGGTGACGGCGAGGGTCACCGGCTCGGGAGCGGGCCAGGCGATCGGCCAGAGGCCCGTCGCGATCGCGACCCGGATCCGGCTCCCCGCCGCGAAACGGTGGGCGTTGTCGTTGAGCCGCAGGCGCACCGTGACCGGCGCGCCCGGCGCGAGCGGCGTCACCCGCTCGTGCGCCTCGTCGTGGGTGAGGTTGAGGAGGCCGAAGCTCACGAGGGCGACCGCCCCGTCCGCCCGCACCTCCGAGAGGCGCGCGCTCACCTGTGCCACCGGCCGGTCGCTCGCCACCACGAGGGAAACGACCGGCGCGCCGAGGAAGGCGAGTGGCTCCGCGAGGGGCTCGGAATCGAAGCAGAGGGAGAACGCGTCGTCGGCCCGCTGGTCGACCGGGCCCTCCGGGCTCCCGTCTCCGTTCTTCAACCAGATGGGATTGGTCCTCCCGACGGTGGCCGGAGACGCGACCGGGAGCGGCCGCTCCGGACCCGGGACATGACCCAGCCCGTCCGGGTTGAGATGCCACTTCCGCTCCCGGATCCGGGGGCTCGGCCACGCCTCCTCCGCCACCCAGCCCCCCGGCGCCTGCTCCCGGACCGCGGCCGGCGGGGCGGAGTCGTGCATCCAGGCCCGGACCATCGGCTCGTCGTCGAGTCCGGGCTCTTCCTCCCTTTCCTTGCGTCCCTTGAGCCACCGATCCCACCACCGCAGGCTCTCCTCGAGGAAGCCGACCGCCGGCCCCGGCCTCGCCTGGTGCGGGTACTGGTGTCCCCACGGGCCGACCAGGGCCTCGCGCGGCACGTCGAGGTGCTCCATCAACCGGAACACCGGGTTCGTGTACGGATCCGACCAGCCGCCGACCGCGAAG
>JAJDWM010000600.1 GCA_022825595.1 Bryobacterales bacterium
GTCACGGTCCAGATGCTGTTGTCGACAAGGACAGATGCCGAACGAGCGAGAAGGCGTACCGAAACTTCCAAGTCCACGAGTCGGCCGCGGTCGCACGCGCCAAGGGCACGATCGAACTGGGATTCAAGTTGCTGGCGCACATCGAAACGGCCGTCCGGTCCCACGCCCTGTCCGACGAATACGCCGAGAATTTCGGCCGCTTTCGCCAAGTGATATTCGGCAATCAACTGCCAGGCGAGATCCTGGCGTCCGGCGTCCTGCAATCCGTCGAGAAATGCCGGCTCGTGAGCGTCCTGCTCCGACCGGAGGACAGCCACGCTTTCCTGAATGCGATCCAGATCCTCCCAACCATGCTTTCGGACAAGCCTCAACCAGATGTCCAGGGTGGTCGCCCATACCCTGCGGCCCCAGTCGTCGCCATCCACATGAAGCTCGGGGATTCCGTCATCTACCAGGAGTCGGCGGATGTCTGCACCCCGATCGCCAAGGATGGCCATGCAAGCAAGACGGAGCAGCCACTCTGCTGCTTCGACCGGTTCCGGTGGCAGCGGAATTGCCCGGCACACTTGGAACGCGCGCGCGCTCGCCTCTCGCAGTGCGTCGGCATGATCGTTGTCAGCAAGCAGGTCGAACAGCAGAGTTTCCAGTACCGCGCCGACCTCGCGGAGTTCGTTTGCGTCCCCGTATTCGACTTCCTCCATGCCGAGGGCCGCCGCCACGCGACGCCTACTCGCTTCCACCTCCGCGCGGTCGACTCTGTCCTGCCCGATGGCTTCCATGAGCCAGCTCATGCGCCAGCCCCAAGGACCATCAGCAAATCAGAGATGGCCACTGGGATGTACCAAGCCTGGATCTCGACGCGTGTTGGTGAGGCGAGACGCCTGCCCAAGTGCCGTGCACGACTCGCCACATCCATCTCGTTGCTGTCCGTATCACGTAGCAGCACGCCGACAAGCAACAGGTCCTTCCCCGACGAGTTTATGTACCTACCTACCGCCTCCCTGTACGCCGCCACCAATGCCGGAGTGCCACACCGAATTCGCAGCCACCTGAGCAGGCTGTGATGCACCGCCAGATTCGTAGCATTGGTCTCGAGTTGCCACGTCATACCGCTACGGCCGTACATCACCTGCGGCGGTACTCGCGCATCAGACGAAGTCTTGACCTCTCCAAACAGCAGCCCATATCCCTGGGTGTCGCGACAGAAGCCGACCAAGTCCGCTCCCGGGAGACTGGCTGCGGGAGTCCGCCGGTCCCGAACATGGTTCCACGGCCAGAACACCTCTCGGTTGCCGTCCTGAGCGAGCACCGACTCCGCAAACGCCTCGCCGATCTCCCAACCCTTCTCGTTACCCACGGAAGCAAGAAAATCCGCCAGGTGGCGGGTGCCCATCCCGGTCGTCGCCAGTCCGCGCAGTTCATTCTCGAACGACTCCCCGAACTCCGTGTCTCGGGCTCGGTCCGCCACTGGACCCGTCAGAAACGCGCGGAAAGCGGCCTCGCTCGACACCACATAGCCCTCCCACTTCGCAATGCCTTCATCCCCCGAGTAGGCGAGCGCGGCTGGAAGCGCCGCAACCGAAATCCGCACTACAATCTCCTCGGGGAAACGGGACCGGGTGTTTTCCGGACAAGAACAAGACGGCCAATCAACATACTGCGTCCCCTGGTTCTTCGGCGTCGCCAAGGTTGTGGGCGGACGCGGCTTCGAGCGGCGCTTTCAGACGTCCGACGACGATGGCGGAATTTTCGGACACCTGAGTGCTCAGATCCTCTTGACAACGAATATTGCCTTTCGGACGCCCGCTGAATCGAACGAATGCACACTGCAGGCGTTCACACCGAAGCACCCAACTCCGACTTAGGCAATCCGATGCACCGTCGGCGGCACTTTTTGTTGATTTCATCAAGGGTCACGATGTCGCCGTACTCGCTGAGCAGCGTATTGGCACGAACCTCTCTGAGCTCATGCAGTACCGGCCCTTGGTCATCAACGTAGGTCTGGCATGCAGCCTCATCGCGGAAGAAGTTGTAGATGGCCTCTCGGCCGTCTTCGACCGTAAGGCTCAGCACTCCTGCTTGGCGCATTTGCCCACCCCATAGCCTGATGACATAGCTCTCCGGATTCTCGTCTACCTCGATTCGCCTCCAGGGCTTCTTCAGGTCGTAATAGTAGGTACTCATCCTCCCTCGTCCTCCAGTATGCGGAACTGACCCATTCGAGATTGGTCGAAACCACTCAACATCACTCTGGCTGTTTATCCCACCCGCGAATACGGATACATGTTCCTTATGTATTGATTCAGGAATTGACCCTTGGAGGGCGCCTGCATGATCTGATCATGCATATGGTCCGGTACGCCATAGTATTGGTACACGCGACCGTTAAGAAATTCGACTTCCAACGTTTGCGCGTGTGTATCGTACCCAATCGAACTTACATTCGATGATGCCACCGGACTCCTATTCATTATCGTTTCCTCTGTCATCCGGCGAGGTGTCATCTACCGGGATTCGTTGAATATTGAGGTCCTGAGTCACGGCAAGTGGTCTTTGTGCTCTCCAAGACGCTACAACTCGATTGTAACCTTCGTCGCGTCTGTCCAAACGCCACTTCTCGCTTACCTCAGGATCCCCACTGCGCGGC
>JAJDWM010000606.1 GCA_022825595.1 Bryobacterales bacterium
CCGTCATGGGCTGCATCGTCAACGGCCCCGGAGAGTCCAAGCACGCCGACATCGGCATTTCGCTGCCTGGCACGTTCGAGGAGCCGGTCGCACCCGTCTACGTGGACGGACGCCTTCACCGAACCCTGCGGGGAGAGAGGATCGTGGCTGAGTTCATCGACATTCTCGACTCCTACGTCGACGCACGCTACGCTTCCCGGCAGCCTTCCAATCCCGTCAGCTGAGCCTGTCGCGGCAGGCTCACGTCAGCGCGGCTCAGGCGGACCGAACCAAGGGAATTGGCCCGTCAGGCCATATTCGTGGTACACAGCCAGATAGGCGATGATAGCGGCTACGACGCCGAAGAAGGCCAACACGGTTAGCCCGATGCGGCCCCAAGGAAGGCTCCGCCCCTCCCTCCGCAACACGAGAAGCCAACTGGCCCCGATCCCGACGAAGTAGAGCAGGATCATGGGCCCCGCGAAGAGGGTCATCGTCAGCGGATCGCCCGTCGGCGTGATGATAGCCGCTAGGATGAACATGATCAGCACCGCGTAACGTACGTTTCGGAGCAGGAACCGTGGCGTAGTCAGCCGCAGCAGCGTAAAGAAGAAGATCAGCACCGGCAGCTGGAACACAAGGCCTAGGCCGATCTCGAGGATTATGAAGGTGTTGAGGTAGTCGCTGACCGAGATGTAGGGCTCGACGTCGTCCGATACGGTCAGCAGGAATTGCAAAGTCACCCGAAGTGCAATGAAGTAGCAGAACAGTCCGCCAAGGATGAAAAGGATCGCCGTCGTGAAGATGAAAGGCACGGCCCAGCGCTTCTCGCGCCTGTAGAGGCCAGGCGCTATGAACTGCCATGCTTGGTAAGCCAGCCAAGGCGCGCCGAGAAAGACCGCAGCAAGCAAGGGCACCTTGATGTACTGAACCTGGAACTGCTCCAGAGGCCGAATGTTGACGATCTTTATCAGTTCGCCCTCCGGGCCAGCGATTGCGCGCGCGGCACCCCGGAACGGCTCCAGCGCCAGTCTTAAGAGTTCTCCGGCGTAGGCCAAGCATCCGAGATACACCACCAAGAGCCCACCCAGGGCCCTCAGGATGCGAGTGCGCAACTCCTCCAGGTGTTCCAGGAAGGACATGCGCGCCATGTCCTCTTCTTCGTCATCGTCCTCGTCCGCGGGCGGTGGAGGGGGCTGTGGCTTGGTCGGCGCGGGTGGTTCCGACTCGACTACCGCGGGCGCCGGGGGCTCCGAGTGCGGGTCGTCGTAGAGGTGGTCGGACTCATCCTGATAGGGGTCGTCGTAGAACGAAGCGTCTCCCTCGGGAGTCTCAGGGGCCGGAGGGGATGCCCCTGCCTCATCGCTCGCATCGGAGCCGGCCTCGTTCTCTCGCTGGTCTTCCGGAGGCATCTGGTGATGAGCTGGGCGTGGCTAGTGGGTTGCTGGTAGCAGCCGTTCTCGCTCAGGCCTGACTGGTGGGCCCGGCCGCTCCCTCCGCTTCGGGAACGCCGGATACAGCCGGAGGTGTAGCGGAAGATTCTTCTCCAGCTTCCCCGCTGCCCTCGCCGTCTGCTGCTTTCCCCGTCTCCGTGGCTTGGTCGGATCCGTTCGCCTTTGCGGACGTTGAGGAGCCGGCCGAACCGCTGCCGTAGTCGTAGTCACTGTAGTAGTCGTCTTCGCTGTCGTCGTAATAGCTGGTATTGATGTCGCGGCGGACATCTGTGGCGATGCTGCCGACTTCTCGCGTCTCGTGCTCGATGTTGTCCATCTCCCGCTGGAATGTTGTCCTCAATTCGTTCGAGGCCCGCTTGAATTCCGCCATCCCCTTGCCGAAGGTCTTGCCGAGCTCGGGGAGTTTCTTGGGCCCGAAGATGAGCAGTGCCAAGACAAAGAGGACTACAACTTCGCCCATTCCGATCGGACCCATCGGACGCTCCTCCGTTCCCGCCGACACGGAGCCGACGCCACTGAGCTAACTCTGATCATACCGATGCCACCGGTCGGAATCAACCTGCGGAGGGCGGCTGGCCATCCCAGACAATCGGCGACGCGGCCACCTCCGCTGCCGCGCACGGAGCGGCTAGCTAGAATGGAACAATGGACCGCATCGGGCTGAAACGCATGCACCATGTCTCCTTCGCGGTGGCCGATCTGGACGCCTCCAAGCACTTCTTCTGCGAAGTGCTAGGCCTTCCGGAGGACCGGCGGCCGAACTTTACCTTTCCTGGCGCGTGGCTGGCCGTTGGCGATCGGCAGATCCACCTGATTCAGGAGACGGGCGCAGGCCGGACGGTGCAAGGCCGGATCAGCCGGTCCGACCATCTGGCTATGGAAGTCGAGGACCTAGAAGTCGTGAAAGGGCGGTTGGCCGAGTGCGGAGTGGATTTCCTCGAGGGCCAGAACCAGAGCCTTGGGATGAGCCAAGCCTTCTGCAGCGACCCGGACGGCCACACGATCGAATTCGTCCAGTACCACTGACCTGAAGTCTCCGATCGCGCCCTGCGTCTACAGCTGGAGTTCCCGACGGAGTCTGAAGCGTGCGCAGCCACAAGGCCGCGACCGGGCCCAGAACGGCCGACGGTCTGCAACAATGGTACGCAAAGCCAACGATATGCACACTTTAGTACGCGTCCTCCTGCTGACGGCCGTGGTGGCCGTACCCGCCCTGCCCCAATCGGCTGAGCTAGGGATTTCCGTAGGCTACGGCACCTTGGGCGACAACGTGCTCAGCGCCTCAAGTAATCAGGCGGCAGCCTCCAGCGAGGCCTACTCGCTCTCGAACGGGGTGCGCGTTGGCGGTCGCATGGTCTTTAACAGTAGGGCCTTCCTGTCCCACGAGATCTCGTACGCCTACCAGCACGCTCGCCTTGAAGTCCAGCAAGAAGCGCCTGGAGAGTCATTGACGACCGACCTGGGCGCCGTGCGGGCGCACAACATGTTCTACAACCTGCAGCTGCACGCGCTGCCAAGCGGCTCCCTCATCCGCCCGTTCGTGACCGGTGGAGGCGGTTTCACGTCCTTTTTCCTGCCGGGGATTCCATCCTTCTCGGGGTACGGGGACACCAAGTTCGGGTACAACTACGGCGCCGGCATCAAGCTCAACTTCTACACCTACGGCATCCGGGTTGACTTCCGCAACCACACCACCGGGAAGCCCTTCGGCCGGTACATACCCGGCATCGAGGGCATGCTGAACAACACCGAGATATCAGTCACGTATTCGCTGCTGCTCTGACACTCAGCGCCGTTCCGGCGGCTGTGGAATCTCCGGCCAGCCGCCGGACTTCGTCGGTGTGCTCAGAAGCTGGCGACCGCCTCGGCCTCGTCGGTGTGGGACTCGAAGACGGTGTAGAGCTTCGTGATCTGCAAGAGATCCTGCACCTTGGCCTGAACGTTCAGCAGCTTGACGACACAGCCGCTGCGCTGGGCCGTGCTGTAGGCCGAAACGAGTTCGCCCAGCCCGGAGCTGTCTATGTAGCTCACGCCCCCAAGGTTGATGATCACCTTAGTCGCGCCGCCCTCAAGCAGCCCTCGAATGGTGCTGCGCACCTTGCCGGTCTCTTCGCCCAGCACGATTCGGCCCGCCATGTCGACGATGCTGACGCCGTTCACTTGGCGAACCTCTGTGGATAGACTCATCGAATTGCCTCCTTGATTGGATGTTCACGCGCCCTGCGCGCAGTACTTGACCAAACGAACCCTCGTGCCCGAGCCCGAACCCGGGCCAACCTCGACCTCGTCGAAAAATGCCCTCACGATCAGCAGCCCGCGACCGGACCCACGCATCAACTGCTCTTCCTCAAGCGGATCTGCCACTTGCGACTGGTCAAACCCCTCTCCTTGGTCAGTCACGATCACCTGCATGCAGTTCTCGTCGATCGAGGCGTCGAAAGAGACGGTCTTGGCGGAACCCAACTGGTTTCCGTGGCAGATCGCATTCACCATTGTCTCGCGCACACCCATTCCGATCTGATAGACCTGATCCTCGTCGAAACCGCTGATCTGTGCCATTCGCTCGACGATCAACTCGGCCGCGTCAATGCTGGCTAGCGTACTCTCGAAGTTGAGGAGCAACTTCCGGCAGTCCGTCATCCAGCTCTTACGGGTTGTGGTCGGCGACAGGTCCGACTCAAGCTGCGAACTCGCATTAGTCGCACACCTGAGGCTCGGATGTCAACCCGAGTCCCCAGTGCTAGCATTGGTGAACAAGATCGGAGGGACTTGAGAATGCCGCGTGTCAAAGGTATTTTACTGTCCGCAGCCCTGCTGAGCTGGGCCTGCGCGAGCGAGGCGCCGGCGCCTGAGCCCGAGCCGGGATCCGGAAGTGTCCACACTGCGAGCCCGGCACTCGACGCAATCGTCCCGGAGGGCGCCCAGATCGAGAAGCTGGCCGGCGGCATGGGCTTCACGGAAGGCCCGGTGTGGATCAAAGGCGATACGCCGCACCTGCTGTTCAGCGACATACCGGCGAATGCCATCTACCGCTGGGCGGAGGGCGATAGCCAAGCTTCGGTCTTCTACCAGGACATGTACCGTGGCGAACCGAGAGAAGTGCCGTCCGGGTCGAATGGCCTGATCCTTGACGCCCAAGGGCGCCTGCTGGCGTGCGAACACGGCAACCGGCGCATCTCTCGGCTGGAGGACGACGAATGGGTGACGGTGGTTGACAACTACGAAGGCAGCCGACTGAACAGCCCTAACGACGCGGCCTGGCACGCCAACGGGTGGCTCTATTTCACGGATCCGCCGTACGGCCTTCCCATGCAGGACGAGTCGGACGAGAAGGAGTTGGACTTCAATGGGATCTATCGGCTGAACTATGAGACGGGCGAGCTGCAGCTGCTGAACCGGGAGCAGACCAGGCCAAACGGCATCGGATTCTCCCCTGACGGCAAGACGGCCTACGTCGCAAACTCCGATGCCGCGCGCAAGGTGTGGATGGCGTACGACGTCACCGACGAGGGACTGTTCGAGAACGCGCGCGTGTTCTATGACGTGACGGCCGAGCAGGCCCCTGGCCTCCCGGACGGCCTCAAGCTTGACACGGACGGTAACCTCTACTGCACGGGGCCCGGCGGGGTCTGGATACTCTCTGCCGCAGGCGAACACTTGGGCACCATCCAGCCGGCCGAGGTGCCAGCGAACGTCGCATGGGGCGATGACGGCAGCACGCTATACATGACCGCTCGGACAGGACTCTACCGGATCCGGCTGTTGGCGCGCGGACCCATGCCCGCAGACATGGGATCCGCCGAGGCAGACTGACGAGGCTGCGCGGGCCGGGCGAAGGCGCTTTAGACAGAGGACGTCGCGTCTCGGCCGGAGGTTCACCCTTTGATACCGTGAACCTCGATGAGACCACCGTGCAAGGCCCACCCATGGCTTCCGGCCTGCCTGCTGGCGCTAGCCGCCTGCGGCTCGCCGACAGCGTTTGAGAGCCGCTTCGAACCTGCGACCGAGCGGCCATGGCTCGGTGCCGACTACTGGGCGAACCCGCTTCAGGACTGGAGGCTCAACGACGGCCGCATCGAGAACTTCCGGTCTGGAGGCGACCGCAACGTGTTTCTGCTTACCCGCGAAGTTGGACCAGGATCGGGCGGATTGGAAATGAGCGTCCTGATGGGCCGCTTGGAGGGCGATGAGACCCCGTTGGAGGAGGGTTGGGCCGGGTTCCGAGTCGGGATCCGCGGCTCGTTCAACGACTATCGGGACAGCGCAGTGCGGGGAGTCGGACTGCACTGCGGCGTGACGGCCGACGGCAGGCTGTTCATAGGGACACCGGACTCGGACGCGCCTATAGTCAGCGGCGCTCTTGGCTCCGGGGCCACGCTCGCATTGCGGGCCGAACCGAGCGACGGTGGCCGCACGCGGCTGACGCTGAGCCTCGAGACGGAGGGGGCGGCTGATTCGGTCTCTGAAGATGTCGACAGCGGATGGCTGACAGGGGGCGTAGCGCTGGTCTCCAGCTCTGGGCCAGTGCCGGAGTCGCCCCCGGACGACCGCCAAATCCGGGAGACAGGCTGGGCCCTTAAGAGCGGCACTCGGGCCGGAGGGACTCTGCGGATCTGGTTCGACGAGTGGCGGGTGTCCGGCAGCCGGGTCACGGCGCATCCGAGTAGGGCCCTAGGGCCGGTCATGTTCGCCATGCACACACTCAGTAAGGGAGTGCTCAAGCTGAACGCCATCTTGGCGCCCGTGGACGCAGAGGGCGCCGAGGCCGACCTAGAGGTCTACGACGGGGCTTGGAAGCGCATCGCACGCGTTGCTCCAGATCCCGAGGCTCGCACCGCCACGTTCCGGATTCCTGAGTGGGACGGCACAAAGGACACTCGATACCGGGTTGCCTACTTGGGAGGCATTTGGGAGGGCACGGTCCGACGCGATCCGGTCGACAAGGACGAAATCGTCGTTGCAGCGTTCACCGGGAATAACGATCTAGGCTTCCCCCACGCGGACATCGTGCGCAATATGCGGCACCACGCACCCGACCTGATGGCCTTCACGGGCGACAACGTCTATGAGCGCGTTGGCGAGTACGGCATTGTGCGCGAGCCGACCGACATCGCAATCCTCGACTATCTGCGCAAGTGGTACATCTTCGGCTGGGAGTACGGCGAACTGCTGCGGGAGATCCCAACAGTGGCCCTCCCCGACGACCACGACGTCTACCAAGGGAACATTTGGGGAGCCGGAGGCCGCAAGGCCCATGGATACGGCAAGCCGGGCCAGGACCAGGGCGGATACGTCATGAATCCGCGATTCGTGCATGCCGTCCAGGCGACCCAGACCGCGAGCATGCCGGACCCTTACGATCCGACACCGGTCGATCAGGGCATCGCCGTCTATTACACCGACCTGCTGTACGGCGGCGTAAGCTTCGCCATCATCGAAGACCGCAAGTGGAAGGACTCCGCAACTGCGCTGATCGGCCCAGGCATCATCAACGGCTGGGCACAGGATCCGAAGTACGATGCCCGCAAGAGTTCCGACAATCCGGAGTTCCCGCTGTTGGGCGAGCGTCAGGAGACGTTCCTTGAAGCTTGGGCCCAAGACTGGGAAGGGGCATGGATGAAGGCTGCAATCTCGCAGACGATCTTCGCCAATGTCTGCACGCTCCCTGCCGGGGCGACGACGGATGCCATCACGGGGCAGCTGCGCGTGAACGCGCCCGGGGAGTACCCGGACGGGGAAGAGCCGGTTCAGGACCACGACTCCAACGGCTGGCCCCAATCGGGCCGCAACCGTGCCCTGCGGCTGCTGCGCAAGGCCTCTGCCGTGCACATCGCGGGGGATCAGCACCTCGGCAGCACCGTGCAGTACGGGGTCGAGGACTGGAACGACGCCAGTTGGGCGATCTGCGTGCCGTCGGTGGCGAACATCTTTCCAAGGCGCTGGTTTCCGACACAAGCGGGGCGGAACCGGAAGCCCGACGCGCCGCGCAACACGGGGGAGTACCTAGACGGCTTCGGCAACAAGGTGACCATCCACGCGGTGTCCAATCCCGCGACCAACGGGATTGAGCCGACGGCCCTCAACCACCGTGCCCCGGGGTACGGGATCATTAGGTTCAGACGCGACGATCGGTCGATCGAGTTCGCGAACTGGCCACGGTGGGTCGATGCCTCCGAGCCCGACGCTAAACCATACGCCGGGTGGCCAATCCGTGTCGCGCAGGCGGACAGCGGCCTACCGAAGGGCCTGTCGCTACCGGCGATCGACGCACAGGGCAAGGTCGATCCCGTGGTCCAAGTCGTGGACGAGGCTGAGGGCGAGATCGTCTACACGTACCGCATCCAAGGGAGCGACTTCACGCCAAGCGTCCGCAAGCCCGGACGGTACACAGTGCGCGTATTCGACCCCGAGACGGGAGAGGCGTCAGAGACCACTGGCATCGAAGCCGTAGCGGAGTAGGCCCGACTGGCGTCGGCTACCCTGCGTGGCGGGAACGGACTCTGGTCCGAAGGGCCTGCAACCTGCGACCCAACTCCTGCCGGGCGGCGCTGAATCCGCTGACGCTCACGTCGCCGGCATTGCAGTAGTCGATCACGACCGCCTCCGCCGCGCAGAATTCCTCGCAAACGTCAGCCACATCAGATGCGATCTCGCCCGGAATGTTCGTGACGCCGTTCTGATCGGCGTGCAGCAGGTCACCCGGATAGACGGCAAGGCCGCCCACGTGCACCGGGATCTGGAACTCTAAGAATTGGGGGAACCCGTGCGAGCTGATCACGCCGTCGGCGAAGCACGGAAGACCCACATCCCGGACTTGGTCCAGATCACGGCCTGCCCCGCTGGTGATCATCCCCACTGCCCCGAACGCTTTGTAAGCCGAGGCCATGACCTCGCCGAAGGTGGCTGATCGGACCGGCGAGTCCAGATCCTGAATCACTACAAATGGAGGGGTGGGAACCTCCGAGAAGCGCTCAAGCTGTTCGTCAAGCGTACCGTAGGCAGCGGCGCCCCACGGCCGCATGGCCGATCGGAAAGTTGCAGTGGAAGCGTAGCCGCAGACCGGCGCCATTTCGGGGAAGCATGCGCGGATTCGGGCGTCCATGTAGCCCTCTGCTTGCGAGCGGACGGCGAAGAGCTCGATGACGTTGCAGACGGTCGGGGTGTCGAAGCTGCGCAGCTTGCGCAGGACATCGGGAGAGATCTGTGGTACGGCCATGTGGCCCATGGTATTTCATCCCAGCGCCCACGGCACGGCCCGTCTCGAAGCTGAGTTCGGACTACAATCGGCGCGTGCCCAATCCGATCCGCATCACCGCTATCGCTTCCCTGTTGACGTTGGCCTGGCTGTGTGCCGAAGGGATCCCGTGGAGGCCGGGCCCCAAGGCGGTTACCGGGGAATCTCTGCCTTGGGGCGCAACCGAGCCCACCTGGTCT
>JAJDWM010000588.1 GCA_022825595.1 Bryobacterales bacterium
TCGGTGGGCCCATGAGGCGGCGACGACGAATTCAGGGGCGGCCCGTTCGCTCCCGGGATAGAGTGCCGGCGGCGACAGGGGACGGCCCATGTACTTCTTCTATTTCGACGAATCGGGCTCCCGAGACCCCTCGGCCGGCACCGCGGAGAAGCCGAAGGACCATCTCTATGTCCTTCTCGCCGTCGGGATGTACGAGGGCCAATGGCGGCCGTTCGAGACCGAGATTTCCGGCCTGAAGCTCGAACTCGCCGACCGGCTGTCGCGCCGGGGCAAGGGCCGGTTCGAGCTTGCCGATTGCGAGGTCAAGTCGAACTGGGTCCGCATTCCGGGCGAGCGTGAGAAGCGCAGCCGGTTTCTTCATGGACTGCCCGCCGGCGACCTGACCCGGCTCACCGACGCCTATTTCGATCAGGTCGCGCGCCGCCATACGGTCATCATCGCCAGCGTGGTCGACAAGCGGTTTCTCCACGATGGCATGACCCACGAAGCGCTGCACATGACGGCCTACGAGTTCCTGCTGGAGCGCATTCAGCACTACATGAGGCAGTACCACCCGAAGCATCGCGCGTTGATCGTGATGGACGACACGAGCCGGCAGCTCAACCGCGCCGTCGCGATGAAGCATGCCTCGTTCCAGCGGGCGGGAAACCGGAACATGACGTTCCCGGCGATCGTCGAGTATCCCTTCTTTACGCGCAGCGAGCTGTCGAACGGCGTCCAGTTGGCCGATCTGCTGGCCTACAGCGTCTATCGCGCCTTCAAGGACGAGGACGTCGGCTATCCGTATTTCGAGAAGGTGCTGGGCAACTTCTACCGGCGGCCGCAGGGGACGGCGCTTGATGGACTGAAGGTCTGGCCGGACCGCTCGCCGCTGTCCGGGCTGGCAACGCAGGCGTGGGACTCGCTCCAACGAGAACCCCACCGTCTGGAGGGTCAGTGATGTCAGGCTGGGCGAACCATATCGAGCCCATCAAGGGCACCCGACGATGAAAATGTCGCATGCGAATGCGGCAGTGTCAATCCCAAGGGGTCGCTGAAACGCCAACATTGTCGAAACCGTCCCCAGTGGTCGATGAGCATGTCAAGCTCGCTCCTGCCGTCGCCGCGCCTGCGTCCACCAGCAATCGAATGGCGCGGGTCACAAGTGGGCCGAATCCCGCCGGGGCTGTCTTGCCGGCGGGCGATGGAGTATCGTCCTGGCATGGACGACGAACGGTTGAACGGCAGGATCGACGAGGCCGTGCTGGCGCTGCTCTATCTGGGGATATTCGAGAGCCGGCCAGTGGGCGGCGCCCGCGCCTGGAAGACCTTCGATTGGGATGCGATGGGACGTCTTCACGAGAAGGGGCTGATCTCCGACCCCGCGGGCAAGGCGAAGTCGGTGTTTCTGACCGAGACCGGACCGCGGGAGGCCGAAGCGGCCTTCCTTCGGCTGTTCGAGGCCGAGGACTGAGCCGCTCCGCGCCGCCGGCTTGTATTCGAGGCTGCGGTTCTGTGGGACGCATGCCGTCCGCTGCACCCACCTCGACCCGGGCTTCCATTCTCGATGGACCCCGGTTCTTGCATGAGTGGCCCTCATGCGGGCTGCTGAAGGACGGGCGGACCAGGGGAGAGCATCCTGGCGCGACACGACGCCAACGGGGATGAAGCCGCACTCATTCGCGCCCGTCTCGCGAAGCTGGCGGAGGAGAAGGACGCGCTGGAGGCGCGGCTCGCGGCGCTTGAGTCCAGCGTTCCAACCTCGCTGGAGGAGAGCCTGCGCCAGGGGAGCGTGAACGAGCAGTCGGCTCCTCGGGAGAAGATCGCGCTGTTCCGCTCGCTCTTTCGCGGCCGCGAGGACGTCTATCCGAAGCGCTGGGAGAACGCCCGGCCCCGGAGGTCCGGCTACGCTCCGGTATGCGGCAATGAGTGGAAACCGCGGATCTGCGGGAAGCCCAGGATCAAGTGCGGCGCCTGTCCCAGCCAGGCCTTCCTGGCCGTCACCGACGAGGTGGTGGGAGAACACCTGCGCGGACGCCGGACGGTCGGCGTCTATCCCATGCTGGCGGACGGCGCGTGCTGGTTTCTTGCAGCCGACTTCGACCGGGAGAGTTGGCGTGCGGATGCCGGGGCCTTCCTCGCCGCCTGCCGTTCGAAGGGGGTTCCGGGGGTCCTGGAACGCTCGCGCTCGGGCAACGGCGGCCATGTGTGGATCTTCTTTGCCGAACCCGTGCCCGCCGCGCTCGCCCGCCGTTTGGGTTCGCATCTTCTGACCAAGGCGATGGAGAGCCGCCCGGACCTGGGCTTCAAGTCCTACGACCGGTTCTTTCCGAGCCAGGACACGCTGCCCGAGGGCGGTTTCGGGAACCTCATCGCGCTGCCCTTGCAGGGCGGACCCCGGGAACAGGGCAACAGCGTGTTCCTGGACGAGGGCTTCACGCCGCACGGGGATCAATGGGCGTTCCTGTCGTCGCTCCGCCGGATGACGCTGGCCGAGGCCGCGGCGATCGTGGACGAAGCCAGCCGCGAGGGCCAGGTGATCGGCCTCCGCCTGCCGCTCGACGACGAGGACGA
>JAJDWM010000400.1 GCA_022825595.1 Bryobacterales bacterium
CCGTCCTCGTCGCGGACCGACTTGCAAGCCGCAACAGTGTTCTCGATGTGGCGCTCAAGCGGCAGGTCGCTGCGCCGCTCGTCAGCGCTGCCGAGATAGCACCGCACGAACGGGGATCCCAGAATCCGCGCAATGCCGAACATCTTTAGCAGCTGTTCGCGGGCGCTGCCGTCTTCCTGCACGAAGCGCGTCGACGTGGGACAGATTGACCCGAATCCGACCTCCAGGGAAATGCCCAGCGACTCGGCGTGCTCACGCACGCGCTTAAGATGGTCCGGGGCTGTCCCACCTAGGAACCTAGGCTCCGAAAAGTGGGCGACGGTGGCACCGTGGGCATGGGCAAAGTCGAGCAGCTGGAACGGCGTCCAGCCCTGTGACCGGAGGCTGAAGAAGTCGAGGCCGAGTTTTGGCGCTGGCATCTGGGCTCCTGTGGATCGGGTTGTCGCTGCAACGCCAGCGAGCAGCAGTTCTCGCCGGGTCACGAATGAAAGGCCGGAGGGGGCAGCCATCAGAGAGGTGAATACCACGATATCCGATCCTGCCGAGAAGCCGACCGAGACCGCAGTTCCGCAATACAGCGGCGGGAGCAGCGCACGAGGAAGGGAAACCCGGCGATTAGGATCAGGAGATCTTGGCGGCATTGGCCAGAAGACGAATTGGTGTTCCTCGGACTTGAAATGCGGCTTCGCCATCGCAGGAGAGGCGTGGCCTCATCAGGTGTGGTGCGGGGCCTCGCCAGTCCCGCGTGAAAAACAAGAACTTCGTGCTTCGCGCAACGAGCCCATGTCCAGTGAATGTCCGGGCCGCGCCGGCGGGGACTGCCCCCCGTGCCCGACGCGAGGGACTCCTCCCGGGCACTGGTCCGGGCGGTCCCGGCGGCCGCTAGACTAAGCTGTTCGGGCTACGTCAGACCTTTGGATGCCCCCAGATGCGGATTGTCAGCATGCGCGAAGCCAAGACACACCTCTCCCGCCTCGTGAAGCAGGCCGTTGAAGGCGAGCCGTTCATAATCGCGCGCGCGGGTAAGCCAGCGGTCAAGGTGGTCGCTGTGGACGGGCCCGAGCCTTCCTCGCGCCCTCGCGTCGGATTCTTGGCTGGCCAGATCTCCGTTCCCGCAGACTTTGACCGCATGGGATCTGAGCACATTGGGCGGCTGTTCGGCGAAGGCGAGTGAGACTGCTCCTAGACACGAACGTACTGCTGTAGATGGCTAGCGTTGCAGAACGGGTTTGTAGTGGGCTGGGGGCGCTTGTCGAGGTCTTGCGTGCCGACCGGACATTCGATGCGGTATCGATTTGGGAAGTTGCCATCAGGAACGGCCTCGGGCTGCAGGACTTCTTCGTCGATCCTCAGGTGTTGAGACAGAACCTCTTGGAGGCCGACAGCAGTGAGTCGTCGATTACGGATGCGCATGCGGCCCGAGTCGACTTCTTGCCCGCCGCTCACAAGGACCCATTCGACCGCATCCTTGTTGCGCATGCACAGGTATGAGGGATCGGGCTCCTGACTGCTGACGCCATGGTTGCCCGCTAACCCGGCCCGGTCCGCACAATCTGACCCTTTGCATGTCGGCTGGCCGCGTCCCGCCCCGCGCTCTGGACGGTCGGCCGTCCTGTTGCGCGGCGATCAAAATGGGCGATTCCGGCACTGCGGCTTGCTCGGCGGATCGTGGTTTGGACGGATCCTCCTGCACGGCGGTGAGCTAGTTGGCGCCGGTCGATTGCCTTCGGGTGTTCTTCTCAATGCCGACCGGGGCGCCCGCTAGGGAGTGCTGGAGATCCGTAGCCGAGGCCCTACTTCGAGTTGAGGGTTGCAGTCCGGCCACTGAGCCTCACCTTCGGGTGCTGGACGACGGCCCGGTACTCCCAATCTCGCTGCTCGTCGATGTCGGCCAGCACTGATGAGAACGGCCCCGGCGCTCCCATGGGCACCATAGCGCCACCGACTGGCTTCCACGGATCATCCGCTTCGTACATCTCTGCCGTGCCCTTCTTGCGGCGGTACTCGAATCCGACACTCACAACGTCGGCGTCGCCCAATGCGCGGAGCTCGGCGCGCAGCATTGCACCTTCGGCCCGCCACTCCGCTTCCGAGAGCGTCTCCACCTCCGGCGGAAGCAGCCCCGGCTTGGCTCCCTCGATCTTCAGGACCACAGGGTTGGGCCAGCGGCGGTCGTTGTACAGCCGCTGTGCGCGGTACGCGACGATGCGCAAACCGTCCGGGGTCTGCTCCCACTCGGTCTTGGGGGTCACGTCCGTCCTGTATTCCAGAACCTTCTCGTTCTGGCCTAAGACGCGGATCCGTGTCCGCTCGTCGGCGAGCACGGATTTCAGGACCACGGCCTTCTGCGAACCCCAGGGCCAGTCGGTGCCGGGGACAAACGCGTAGACCGTGTCGGCATCTCTAGCCTTGGTGAACCAAACGTCGCCCTCGTTCGTGATGACCCACGGGCGGACCGCACCCACGGCCTCGGCATTGACCATGTTCCACAGCGCCATCTCGCGCATTCTGGCCTCCTGCTCCTCGGGCAGCTCTCCGCTCGGCATCGGCCCGATGTTCAGCAGGAAGTTCCCTCCCTTCGCGCGAGTCTCGATCCACGCCCCTATCAGGCGCGTGCCGGACTTGTAGTGCTCGTTCGTGCCCCGGTACTGCCACTGGGTGCCCATGGTCATGTTGCCTTCCCAAGCACCCTCCAAGGGAACTCCGGGAGTGTATTGCTCCGGGGTCTCGATTTCGCCGCGCGTGACGACCGTGTCGGGCGAGAGCCTCCAGATCAGCTCCTTCATCTCGCCGACGATCTCATCGCGGGGCAAGGCAGCGTTGGTCGGAGGGTCGAAGAAGAACACGTCAATCGGACCATAGTTCGTCATCAGCTCTCGCTGCTGTTCAAGGTTCAGGCTGAGCAGTCCGGGGTTGTTGGGTGGCAGCACCTCACTCCGCAGACGGCTGATCAGCGTCCCTTGGCGGTAGAGAAAGTGAAAGTCGTCCGGGGAAAAGTACCACCCGATCGCAATCCCCTCTGCCCGGAACGCGTCCGCAAGCTCCTTCGCCGTGTCCCGGCCGAATGGCGTGTTCATGATGTTGAAGTCGGTGGTGGCGGTGTCGAACATGCAGAAGCCGGAGTGGTGCTTGGCCGTGAACACCACGTACCGGAATCCTGCGAGCCGCGCGACGCGCGCCCACTCCCTCGGGTCGAATCTCGTGGGGTTGAAGCTGCGGGGCAACTCTTCGACGTAGCGCTTCAGGTAGGCCTCGTCCGCACCGACCATTGAATGGCTGATGACGGAGGTGAGCTGGCTGTCGAGGCTCCAGTGGATGAACAGGCCCAGCCCGAGATCCCGGAACCACTCCACTCGCTCGGGTTTGTTGGATGCGGGAGCCGAAAGGGAAGCGAAGAGCAGAAGGCATGCAAGGACAGCGCGCGGCATGGCGAATCGCAGGTATTGTGTCACACGGCCCAGTGCGATCAGCCGGCCCCGGGTTTTTGGGGATCGGACAAGCGTGCAGGCCCTACTCGGCCAACCAAGTCGGACTGATCCTCGGCCGCCGCGGGCGGTGAGACTGAATGACCCTATGAGGGGCCAGTCCGGCCGTGAGATTGCCTACAGCCCGCAGGCCGACCGGATGGCCGCTTGCTCGGCTGGCTCCATGTCGTCGATCACGCCTCGAACCCGCTCCAACTCGCGACGGGCGTCCTCGATGTCTGCGAGGACCTGCCTCCGCATCTCCAAGATCAGATTCCGCCCGGCCAGGCGGGCCTGCTCATGCTCGTGCATGAGCCTGGCGGCGGGCGATGCATGCAGCTGCCCGGTCGCGTGCTGCAATTCGCGGATCCTGTAGCGCGCCCAAGCGATCTGGCGGTTAGTCCGTACCCAGACCGCGTCCTGCCCGAAGCCGGATATCGGACCGCTCTGGGCCTCCCAGTGCTCCAGCAGCCACTGCAGGCGGCGCTCGTTGCCGTCGCGGTAGGCCAAAGTCGCTTCGGCCATGATCTCGTGGCGCCGACGGCGCTCCTCCCCGTCCATGACCAAGTCGGGATGAATGCGGCGGGCCAGCTTGAGGAACAGTGCGCGCGCGCCGTCCGCCGACCGCCAGGTTCCGACACGATCAGAGGCCTCGGACTTGGGAGGCTCCTTCTTCGCGCTCTGGCGGCCCGAGGCGCTCTCGGCGACGGCCTCCCAAGCACGCTCGATCTTCTCCCGCAGCCGCTCCAGCTCGTCAAAGCGCTGCCCTACTGCCGGGCGGAAGCGCTTTTCGAATTCCCGGAGCCTCTCCACCGAGGCCGCATACTCGCGCTCCAATTCGTGCACCTGCGCCTGCAGGGCGAGCAGCAGTCCCCGCAGCCGAAACAGTGCCGTGCCGTGCGCTGGGGTGTACCTGACAATGGCCGTTCTCATCCGACGGGACCCGAGTACGCGGAGCCGACCTCCTCGCAGATTTCGGACGGCACCATGTGACGCCAAGGCAGGCCGCGGCGGATCGCCTCGCGTACCCCCGTGGACGAGGTCGCGCCATGGCGGTCCTGCATCAAGAACGGGCGAACCCTGCCGACCAGTTCGGCCGGTGGCCGGTACTGTCCGCGGCGCGAACCGACCAACAGCTCGAAGCGGCGCAGCTGCAGCGAGAACGGCTCGCCTTCCCCGTAGTCCCAAGAAACGTAGCGTTCGGCCGCGTCCCGCCCGGCGATCACGAACAGCCTGCAGCCTGGGCCCATCTCTTTGCGGAAGGCGTCGACCACATCGATCACCAGGCCGGTCGGGCACGAACAGGCCGCCCAGTTGGCCCGCCGCGCAGCAATCTTCGCCAGCCAGCGCAGCCGCTCGTCCAGGCCCGGGCGCTCGATCCGTTTGTGCGGCATGCTGCGCGGGAGCACCTGCACGACCTGCCGCAGCCTGAACTCCGTCTGGGCCGTCTCGCCGAGTGCGACATGAGCCGACGTCGGAGGGCTGTAGGCTGCGGGCAAAAGTCCCACCCGCCCCTTCCGGACCAGCCGCCCGGCGACCGTCCGGATCACCTACTCGAGGAACGGCGCAAGCACTCGGTCGAGCTCGCCATCATCCCAACTGCGGATCTCGACGGGCCTGTGCAGGGACCAATGTTCGACGTGGTCCATCGACTCCCCCGGCTTCAGCGTGCGCACGGGCCCCAGTGTCTCAAGCTCGAGAAAGCGCTCGTTCGTGAACGTCTCGTAAGACGAGCCCATGTCCGGATACTCCTCGCCCGGCTGGGCCTCGAACTTCTTGACGAACAGCTCCCCGTTCAACAGGTAGGCGCCGCGCGTCTTCGGGTTGAAGAGGCCGATCTTCTCCGGATCGGCATTGGCGGGATCCTGCCGCAGTACGATGTACTTCTCCAGCCACGTCCAGCGCGGGTCCGCCATGTTCGTGAAGGCGAACACCACCAGAGGGTTGGTGGGGGCAAGCACCTCCGGATGCGTCCCGCGCGGCGGCAGGGTTGTGACGGCTACGCCGCCCTCCGCCATCATCGTTAGGACCCAAGTGGCGACGCGCAGCGGCCATATGGTCCGGTTGGCCAAACTGTAGCGGACCGTCGCGGCGCTGCCCTGTGGAGCCAGTTCCACCTCGATGCGCTTCTGAACGCCGGTCGCCTCGACCGGGGCCTGCGCGACGAGGCGGTTGCCGTCGACCTCTATCTCGACTGGGTCGTTGTCCGCGCCGTAGCTGTACACGGGGTCTTCCGGCCCAACCCACAGGCGGCTGCCGCCATACAGACGCCACCCG
>JAJDWM010000383.1 GCA_022825595.1 Bryobacterales bacterium
CGCGACCCCGGGCTGCCGCAGCCAGTCGCCCGCTACATGCTGCAGGGCCAGGCCCAGAGCGTGGCCCGCCAAGTTCGCCACGCGCACCCCCGGCGGGATCAGCAGCCGGTCGTTCGCCATCAACCGGTGCAGGTTGCGGCCTCGCGTGGGCTTGTCCCAGCCAACATCCTCATCGCGCGGCCCCAGGCGCATCGGCGCCGCCACGAAGCTGCCGACCGCGAGGTTCTGTTCCCGCGCCCGTGCGGGTGCTCCGCCGCCAGCAGGTCCCCACAACGCCGCCGCAGCTCGACCGTGTTGTTGCTTGGCCCATGGCATGACCCCCGCCGCTGCTCCAGCCCATCCCAGCAGACCGTGAAACCTCTTAAGTAAACAGTTTTGCAGTTAGCCAATGTCCTGAACTGTGAGACTATGGCAGGAACTCCCCCGAAACAACGAGGATCAAGCAGCCGAAGGCAGTCCAGTCTCTTCGAAGGGGAACCAACGATGGAGAACTCTCAAATGAATCGACGTCACTTCCTCAGCGCTTCCTCAGCCGCCGGCCTGACGCTGGCCGCAACTAAACAGAAGGCCGTCGGGCAGTCGCGAGCAGCAAACGACCTGATCCAAGTGGGCGTTATCGGCCCCGGCGGACGCGGCACGCAGGTGATGAAGGAATGTATCGAGTTCGGCAGCACCTACCAAGCCCGAGTCACAGCCGTCTGCGACATTTGGAAACAACGTCTGGAAGCAGCGGCAAAGTTGGTTAGCGAATCCTATGGTGCGCAACCCAAATCCTACCGACATTACGAAGAGCTGCTCGCCGATCAAGAGATCGACGCGGTGATCATTGCTACCCCCGATCACCAGCACGCCAAGATGCTCAAAGACGCCGTGGAAGCCGGAATGGACGTCTACTGCGAGAAACCGATGGGAAACGTTCTTTCGGAGACCAACGAAGCGCTCGCAGCGGTCAAGGAATCAGACCGGATTGTCCAGATCGGGACGCAACGGCGAAGCTACCCACGTTATCGCTCTGCCACGGACATGATCAAGGAAGGTCGCGTCGGTGACATCGTCAAGGTCGACGTCAACTGGAACGCCTACAGCCCCTATCGCTGGGCCAGGAAACAATCAGATCTGGATTTGTTGAAGGAAAGCGACGTCGACTGGGAGGCATTCCTGATGGGGAAGCCCTACCGGCCCTTCGACCCCAGGATCTACCGGTCGTTCCGACTGTTCCGGGACTTTTCGAGCGCGATCATTGACCAATGGATGACACATGGGGTTGATGTGATTCACATGCTGACGGGCGAGCCGTATCCGAGCAGCGTTGTGGCGCACGGGGGCGTGTACTACTTCCATGACTATCGCGAGAACCCCGACAGCGTCGAGGTAGCTCTCGAATACGGGCACGGCGCCAAAAAGTTCCTGGCCAGCTATTCGACCTGCCTCAACAACGCCGCCGGCAGCGCCACCCGGGTGATGGGCACGCTGGGAACTCTCGAGGTCGAGAACGTCTGGCGCGTATCCGGAGAAGGGAGCGAACACCCGAACGCTCTCGCTAGAACGGAAGAGATTCCAGAGAAGCCAGGGACAGTGCACCACATGGCGAATTGGCTCGACGCGGTGAGACGGCGAGACCACGATACGCTTTATGCGCCGGTCGAGGCGGGCTATGGGCACTCGATTGCGTGCATCATGGCAACAGACGCCCTGTGGAGCGGAAGGCGAATGACATTCGATCCGGAAGCCAAGCGGATCCAAGACGGCTAGAGAAAGTCATTCAAGAAGGAGCTGGGAACCGATGCAACGAAGAGACTTCACCAAGGTGCTGGGGGCCGGGGCCGCTTTCTTGCCCGCCGCCGCGGCCGGGGCGCCGGGGCGCGAAGGAATCAAGGTGGGCGTGATCACGCACGCGGGCGGTGCCCACTTGGACGCCTACTTTGCAGCACTCGCCGAATCTGACGAAGTGGCTGCAGTATCGCTGTCCGACCCGGGCGGGCAAAACGTCGACGACGCCCGGGAGGCTCTGGGAACAAAGCTCAGCGCCGTGTACGACGAGCCAGCGACCCTCATAAGGGAACAAAGGCCCGTTATGGCCCTCGTCAGCATGGAGGCGGCCCTGGCGCCGCCTGCGATCGAAGTCGCGCTCCGAGCGGGCTGCCATGTCATGGCCGAGAAGCCGGCCTGCGTTCGGATCGAAGATTTTCGTGGACTCCACGAGCTCGCGAAAGCGAATGATCTGCATCTGATGCTGGCACTTGCGAATCGCCTCAATCCGGAAGTCGGCGAGGCTCGACGGCTGATCGGCGAAGGCATGATGGGCAGAATCTACGGTGTCGAGGCACATCTGATCGCCGACCAGACTCGCCTGACCCGCCCCGCCTACCACAAGACCTGGTACGCGAAGAGAGCGCGTGGCGGAGGCGGCCACCTGATCTGGCTGGGGATCCACTGGCTCGACCTCGCCACATTCCTGACGGGCTCTGGAATCGTAGAAGTCGCGGGATTCAAGGGTGTGGTCGGCGGGCAGCCTCTGGATGTGGAAGACTCGGCCGCCATCGCGATGAAGTTCGCGAACGGCGCATTTGGAACAATGACTTCTGGCTACTATCTCGATCGGGGGTACCATTCCCAGATCAAGATCTGGGGGTCGCATGGCTGGCTCGAGATTAGACGGCACGGCGGTCTCCCGCTCTCCTGGTACAGCCGCAAGGAGCAAAATCCCCGAATTCATCGGATCGACAAGTTCCCGGGACCGTCAGGTTATACCCCGTTCGTAAAGGCATGCGTACGCGCGAGCGCAGGCGTGGAGGAACCTCCGCTCACCGTGGACGATAGCCTCCGAGCCCTGGAGACCGTGTTTGCCTGCTACCAAGCGGCCGAGACGGGCCGTGCGCAGCTCGTCGGCTGAGTCACGGCACTGCAATACGCATCCGCCCTCGATCCCGAAGAGTCCGACAAGCGTGCGCGGCAATTCTGGCCTTCCTCTGCGAACCTGTCCTGCCGCATGTGGCGGCGGGCTCTCTCTCGAGCTCGCAGGGGCGTAGCACGACGATCGCGACTTGCACAACACGCATGTCGCGGAGCAAGAGCGGCAGCGTAGGGCCGGTTGCCGGTATCTATGGTTTGGTGGACGGATGTGGCTGCGCCGGTTGCAAGGGGCTCAGCAGAGTGATTGCATGTTGGCCGGTCAATCAGCAAACGTCAGAACGGGATGTCGGCTACATTCCTTCGTTCCCATTGCGGAGGGGATCGCGATAGGATCAGCCTCCGCGCGCCAACAATGACCAGGGCCCTGTCGGGTAGTGCGGCCAACCGAGCCTGCATTCTGACTCCAGATCACCCGCCGTTGGGCAGCCTGAAGCCTCTTCCAGAGGCCCCTAGCACGGGGCGGAGCGAAGTGATGCTGCGGCCCCAGATCCCCGTTGGTGGGGGCCGAGCAACTGTTGCCTGGCCGTGCCGGCGACCGATTTGGCCGAACTCCCGGCGTCGCATGTTCGCGATAGCGGCACGACCGCTCGTCGCAGTCCTCGATCGATTCACCCGCCCCCGGCGATCGGGGAGACTCTCGGGGACTCGAACGGCATATCAGAGACGCACCCCAGTACAGGGCCCGCCGGGCGCGCCGCCCGCTGATCCGAGCCGGCTGCTCACACCTGCATTGGGCGCATTGCAGGTGTCATCAGAAAGCGATCCAACCCGCTTGGATCGCGATGGCCAGCAGGATTCCTGCGGGAGACACGAAGGCCAGCGTGAGCGCACAGATCCA
>JAJDWM010000356.1 GCA_022825595.1 Bryobacterales bacterium
GCCGCGGCGCCCACACACCGGCTCTTTGTGAGCAATGAGGCAGGCGACTCCGTCACGGTGATCGACTCCCGGAGCGGGGAGGTTGAAGCAACGGTGGAGGTTGGCGGCCGCCCACGCGGGATAGGCTTCAGCCCGGATCGCAAGCACGTATACGTGGCGCTCGGAGATGACAACGCCATCGCCGTACTCGACGCGCAGACGCTCAAGGTCGAGCGCAAGATTCCGGCGGGCTCCGATCCGGAGGCCTTTGCCGTGCACCAGGACGGCACGATCTATCTATCCAACGAGGACGAGGGTCTGGCGTCGGCCCTAGACCCGGCCACCGGCGAGATCCTGGCCGAGATCAAGGTCGGTCTCGAGCCGGAAGGCGTGGGCGTGAGCCCTGACGGCAAGCAAGTGCTGGTCACGAGCGAGTCTTCCAACATGGTCCACGTGATCTCCGTGTCCGAGAAGAAGCTGGTCTCCAACATACTGGTCGGTGCGAGGCCGCGTGAAGTGGCGTTCAGTCCGGACGGCACGGTTTTTTGGGTCACTTCGGAGGTGGCCGGGCACGTGTCCAAGGTCGACCGCGCCAGCAACAAGGTAGTTGCCGTAAACAACCGCCTGCGCCGGGAGATCAACCCACGCGTAAAGCCGAAGGGGGTCCTCCTCAGCCATGACGGCTCCCGCCTCTACATCTCGCTCGGGCGCGGCAATGCCGTCGCGGCGCTGGACCCCGACACGCTGGCCGTCCAGGCAACCGCCGAGGTGGGCGTGCGGGCTTGGGGCCTGGCCCTTTCGCGCGACGGCAAGCGGCTGTACACGGCCAACGGGCCGGACGCCACGGTGTCGGTCGTGGACACGGAGTCGATGAAGGAAGTCGGCACGATCCCGACCGGAGAGATGCCGTGGGGCCTAGCCCTTGATGACTAGGTTCCTGATCGGCGCACTGGCGCTGGGCGTCTTTGCGGCGCTGGCGGGCCTCGCGGAGACCGGGCAGATCAGCCCGCTGGAGGCCATCGGCTGGAAGTTGTTTTTCGACCCGCTGCTCTCGAAACCGCGCAATACCTCCTGCGCCAGCTGCCACGTCCCGGAGGAGGGCTTCGAGTCCGGCGTGGCGCTGGGAGAGGGGGCCTACGGCGACCGACTTCCGAGGAGCACCCCCACGGTCGTGAACCTGGCGGAGGCGCAGTTCTTCTTCTGGGATGGCAGGGCGGCATCGCTCGAAGAGCAGGTCAAGGGCCCGATCGAGAACCCGATCGAGATGGACCTGTCGCTGGAAGAGGCCGCCGAGCGCGTGCGAGACACGCCAGCCTATGCTGCGGCGTTCGCCAAGGCAGGCGTTCTTGAGATCACCATCGAGGAGATCGCGGGCGCGATCGCGGCCTTCGAGCGCGGGCTGCGCACTGGCCCTGCGCTCTACGACCAGTGGCTGGAGGGGGACCGATCAGTCTTCGACGAAGTGCAGGAGCGCGGGCGGATGATCTTCTTCACGCGCGGGCAATGCGCGACCTGCCACTTCGGGCCGAACTTCTCGGACGGAATGTTCCACAACATCGGCACGGGCAGCAACGAGGATCCGGGCCGGTCAGCTATCAGCGGCGACGACTACGACCTAGGGGCGTTCAAGACCCCGGCGCTGCGCAACTGGAAGGGGCGGGAGCCGTTCATGCACGACGGGCGCTTCGAGACCATAGACGACGTGCTCGACTTCTACAACGAGCCCAAGGCAGAGGCCCTTGGCCAGACCGAGTTGGACCCGCTCGGTCTGAGCGACCAGGAACAGGCCGACGTCAAGGCCTTCCTCGAGACCCTCAACGGTACCTGGCCCGATCTCGCGCCGTACGAAGCAGCTTGGGACGCTCTTCGCTAAAGTTGTCCGGGCGACTCTGGTGAGCCATCTGTGACCCTGATTCCTGGCGAGCGGGCCTGGCGGCGCTGGATCGGCTGGGCAGCGTTCGGGGCTTCGACCGCCAACTTCGTATCCATCGCCTTGGCGCATGCCATCCTGGGCGCGGGCATCCTGCTGCTCCTGCTGCGGCCGAAGTCAGTGCGCGTCCCGCGCATCGCCTGGCCGATTCTGGCGCTGGTCGCTTGGACGCTGCTGGCCATGGCAGCTTCGGATGCTCCGGCTGCAGCGCTGCCGCAGATCAAGAAGTTCTTCGTGCTGGCGATGCTCCCGCTGGTTTACACGGCGTTCCGCGGGCCAGCGCAGTGCCGGCGCGTTGCGGAGGCATGGTTCGTCGTCGTGTCCGCCTCCTGCCTAGTCGCCGTGGGGCAGTTCGCGACTTCGGCAGCAGCCGTGGGCTCGCTGGGCACCGACTTCTACGGCGCCTATGTCGACGACCGGATCACAGGATTCCAGAGTCACTGGATGACATTCAGCCAGTCCTCAATCCTCGTCCTTGCCGTTCTGGGTGGATGGCTGCTGTTCGGGAGGCGTCGCCCGGGGCGGGCCGTTTGGGCGGTGGCAGGCGGGGTGATCGGACTTGCTCTCCTCTTGAGCTTCACCCGCAGCGTCTGGCTTGCGGCCGTGGCCTGCGGCCTGTACGCGTTGGCTGTCCTCAGGCCAAGGGCACTGCCGCTCGTTCCGGTGGCGCTGGCGGTGGCGTATCTCGCCGCACCGGACGCACTGCAGCAAAGAGTCCGCTCCATTCGCCCCGAGACGAACCAAGCCCGCATCGTGATGTGGCGCACGGGCCTGAACATGATCACCGAGCGCCCGCTCACGGGAGTCGGCCCGGAGCGCGCCGGGCCGCTCTTTTCCGAGTACCAGCCGGAAGACGTCGAGGAGCTTCCGCCCGGCTTCTACGGGCATCTGCACAACGTGTTCGTGCACTTCGCCGCAGAGCGCGGCATTCCGGCCGCGTTGATCGTGCTGTGGCTCTTCGCGCAGGTCCTGTGGGACATGCGCGCGGGACTGAGGCGGATCCCGGCAGTGCCGGGCGACCGCCGGTTCCTCATGCACGCCGGGGTGATGGCGACCTTGGCAACGGCGGTCCTGAGTTGCTTCGACGTGTCGCTGGGGGACAGCGAGGTGCTGGCGGCCTATCTCGCGACGGTCGCGGTCGCCTATCGCGGGCTGGAGGCGACGCCCGTCGGACCGGCGCGCCGCTAGCGCGGGCACGCCGATTGGCTCTGGCATGATTGTCAGGAGGAACCATGGAATTCAAGCTCCACCCCGGCCAGCTGCATGAGGTCGGCGCCGATGCGGCGATCGGCTTCGCCTACGAGGAATGCGCGGACGAATCTACTTGGGACGCGCGCTGGGACAAGGCGACGGGCGGCCTGGCGGGGGACATCGCGTCGTCGAACGAGTTTCGGGGCAAGCGCCACTCCGCGCTTCTGATCCACCGGCCGTCTGGACTGCCCGCAGGCCGGCTCGTGCTGGCGGGCTGCGGAAAGCAGTCCGCCCTGACGCGGGTCCGCCTGAAGGAGGCCGCCGGCGCGGCCGTCAGGCGCCTGGGAGCCGCGCGCACGGAGACACTGGCCGTGGAGCTGCCTGCAGGGCCAGACGCCGGCTGGGCAGTTCGGGCGATCATCGACGGTGTTGCGGCGGCCGCCGACGAGCCGGACGCGCACAAGAGCGCCGGTCGCAAGGAGCGGTCGATCAAGACGGTCCTCTTGCTCGGAGCGTCCGGTGCGGAGTTAGACGTCCAGAGGTCGGCGGCGGTCGCGGCGGGCCAGCGTCTGGCCCGGGAACTGTCGAACGAGCCCGGGAACCTGCTCCCGCCCAAGGAACTTGCAGCCAGGACGGCGCACCTGGCCGAGGACCTGCCGTTGACCTGTGAAGTGCTCCACGAGCAGGAGCTGAGGGACTTGAAGATGGGAGCCCTGCTGGGCGTCGCGCAGGGCAGCAGCCAGCCTCCGGTGATGATCGTTCTTCGCTACAGGCCGGAGGGCAAGAGCCGGGAAGGTACGCATCTCGGGCTCGTCGGCAAGGCTGTCACGTTCGACACGGGCGGTATCTCGATCAAGCCGTCCGCCGACATGCACTACATGAAGCACGACATGGCGGGAGGGGCAGCGATGATCGGCGCCATGCTGGCCATTGCACGGTTGCAGCCGAAAATCCCTGTGACGGCCGTAGTCCCGAGCGTCGAGAACATGCCCGGAGGGCGCGCGCAGCGGCCCGGCGACATCGTAACCACCCGCAGCGGCAAGACTGTCGAAGTGCTCAACACGGACGCGGAGGGGAGACTGATCCTAGCCGACGCGCTGACGTATGCGACGGAGCTGGGATGCACCCATCTGGTGGACGCGGCCACGCTCACAGGAGCGATCGTAGTCGCGCTCGGGTGGACCCACACGGGGCTGTTCGGGAACGACGAGGACTGGCGGGACGCCGTGCTTGCGGCTTCGCGAGAGGCTGGCGAGCGGATGTGGCCGATGCCGCTGGGAGAGTCGTACTCGATGCTACTGGAAACGCCCGTCGCCGATGTCGCCAACATCGGGCCTCGCTGGGGCGGGGCGTGCACTGCCGCCGCCTTCTTGCAGCACTTTGCCGGGGACACGCCATGGGTGCATCTGGACATCGCGGGAACGGCGTGGCACGAGAAGCGCCCGACCGACGCTCCCCCGGGGGCCACCGGCGTCGGGGTGTCCACGATGACGGAACTGGCTATGAGCCTGTGATCCGGCAGTACTGGTCGTCTTGCCGCGCCATCTCAATGCGATGGGAGCTACCTTCGGCGATCGTGGCCGACAGCTGCCCGTCGACCGGTTGGGCCCGAATGCATCGCTCGATGCGATACAGAGTCCGATAGACGAGCGCGGTCGCTAGATCGCTACCGAAGCCGTCAAACGAGTCGCAGTGGAGAGCCAAGGCTATCCTTGCGTCCTCCAGCTGTGGGAGCAGGCCCTGAAGGACAGGTGTCCGTGCCCAACCGTGACGATCGGCCGCGCCGAAGTCGAGAGTTCTGAGCCGACTATCACCCCGCAGCAAGGCCTCATCGACCTCAACACGTACTGGGAATTGAGCAACCTTGAGCTCTTCGCGGTCGCTGCCAGCGTGGCCGCGGAGTATTCCAGTTCTGAGAGAGTGCTTCCTGTGCTTCCTAGTAGAGTCGATCGAGCGATGCGGGCGTCGCTTGAATGTCAGGGGCGCGCCCTAGACGGCAAGTCCGTCTGGGAAGCGAGCCGACAACTGCAAGACCTCGGCTACATATGGCCCGTGGTCCGGGAGTCCGTCGTCTACCACGAGCCCAGGATTCCCAGCTTGATGCAATTCGTCGCGCGCAACCAGAAGCTGCAGCACCAGAACTTCAGATCTTGACTTCAAAGGCCCCGTTGACATCCTCGCCTTGCGTCGCACACCTGGTAGCAGTTCCGACCGCCGAGCAGGTGGCCAGTCTTCCTGCATTCGCGTCGGGCGGCTACCCCCTGGTCCTTGCGCCACATCTCGATTCACTGCGACGGCGCAGCTGCGGCCCTCGATTGCGGCAGGGGAGGCCGATCCCAAGCCTCCGGATCGTGAGCGAGACACCGCCCACCAAGTAGGGGCGACGCTCCGCAACACGCCGCACGGCGGGGTTTTCTAGCGGCGATCTGACCCAGATGCGGATCGTACGCGCCGAACCGATGCGGGCGACAAGCCACCAATGGCGATAGGACCGGTCGCCCCGGTGCCGGAGGCGAGCAGCGCCGTGGATGCGCAAGCACATCCCGCATGGGGTCGCAAGCAGACTCAGTCAAGCCTCGAATAGACGGCTAGACGGCGCACGCGTCTTGGGCTAGCCAGTGAGCAACGTCGGACCGATGGCTCTCAAGAGGGTCGGATAGTCCCCTGGCGCATAGCCTGACAGCCTGCCTCCTGACGCAGCCGGAAGTCCATTGCCCCGGATGGCGTCAGTGGATCGTGGAGGCGCCCTCCACCCCGAACGCGCCGGTCGTTACGTTGCGGTTGACGTGGCGGTCCAGATTGATGACGTAGGTCTCCGGCGCACCGATCAGCGTCTGCGAGTGGGTCGCGGCAATGATCCGGAAGCCCTTCTTGTCAGCCAGTTCCTTGAGCATCTTGAGGATCCGCCTCTGGTTGGAAGGTGACAGGGCCATCTCCGGCTC
>JAJDWM010000485.1 GCA_022825595.1 Bryobacterales bacterium
CTGCCCACCATGGTGGCGGGCGGTGTCGGCATGGGCCTGCGCCACGGGGCATACTGGCGCAATGGCGAGACGAGGATGTCCAACATGTACCTCAGCATCCTCCGCAGCCTCGACATCGAGGCGGAGGGTTTCGCAGACAGCACGGGCACGCTGACAGGTTCAATCTTCACGAAGGGCTAGGGTAGCGGCGCTACCCACTCTTCGGCGGCCCGCCTAGGCACAGGCGGCGTCGGAGAATCAGATCTCCAGCCTGCGCGCAGCTTGCACGATGTGCTCGCAGGCCCGTACGGTGTTCGCCATCATGGTCAGCGTCGGATTGACGGACCCGAGGCTCGGAAACGCCGCGCCGTCGGTGACGAACAGGTTCTTGACGTCGTGGGCCTGGCAATGGGCGTTCAGGACGGAACTCTTGGGATCGGCTCCCATTCTTGCCGTGCCGACTTCGTGGATCCCGTCGCCCGGGACTTTCGGTGTGTCCGCCGTGCGGATGTCCACTGCGCCAGCGGCTTCGAGCATTGCGGCGCCCTCTTCGACGCTGTCTGCGAACAGGGCGAGTTCGTTGTCGCTCCATCGCATGTGAATGCGCAGGACCGGGATTCCCCACGCGTCGACCACACTGGGGTCTAGCTCGACGTAATTCTCGAAGGTCGGCAGGCACTCGCTGAACGCGTGAACACCCACCTGCCAGAAGGCGTCCTCGTGCACAGCCCGCTTGAAGCGCCTTCCGAAGCCCGGTGCCGCGGTGGCGAAGCGAGGGCTTGCGCCGCCTTGGTAGCTGAAGCCGCGGAACACGCCATTCGTGTGAGAGCGATCGACGTTCCGGAAGCGAGGGATGAAGATCCCATTGGGGCGCCTCGGTGGACCATGCCAAGGGCGGGCCCTTCCCAGCTTGGGCAGACGGCCGCTGACGGTAGCGCCGTACATGTGATCCATCAAGTACCGCCCGAGCATGCCGCTGGAGTTACCCAAACCCCAGGGGGCGGAATTGAGCAGGATGCGCGTCGACTCCAGGGTGGAAGCGCACAGCACGACCACCTTGGACTTGATCTCCCGGGGTCTGCGCGTCAGACGGTCGAGGTACGCTACGCCGGATGCAAGGCCGGTAGCCCTATCGGTGGTCACATGGGAGACGACGGCGTCCGGGACGACAGTCAGGAGCCCCGTCCGGCTGGCCGCGGCAAGCGTGGTGAACGGGCTTGAGAAGTAGGAGTAGGTCGCGCACCCGCGATTGCACGGGCCGCAGTAGTGGCAAGCGGCCCGGCCCTGCAGCGGCGATGTCAGAACCGCTGACCGGCCGATCGTGACCCGCCTTCCGAATGAGCGCTCGACGGACTCCTTCAGGACTCGCTCACCACAGTTGAACTCCATTGGGGTCAGGAACTCGCCGTCCGGAAAGTGCGCGAGGCCCTCGGCCCGTCCGCTAATCCCGATGAAACGCTCCACCTTGGCGTAGTACGGGGCCATTTCGGCGTGGTTGACCGGCCAGTCGACGCCAATCCCGTCACGGCTGGCGGCCTTGAAGTCCAGATCGCTGAGGCGGTAGCCCTGGCGGCCCCAGACCAGCGAGCGTCCGCCCACGGCACGCACCCGCACCCAAACGAACGGCTTGGTCGGCGGCGTCGTGAAGGGATTCTCAACATCGTTCGCGAACCACCGGTAGTTGACTTCCGAACAGGCTCCCTGCTTGGCCTGCATCGGCCTGCTGCGCGCAATCCCGGGCGACGCAACTCCATTGGGCCTGTTGTCCCGGTACTTGAGCTCATACGGCGGGACGTGCTCGCCGAACTGGTCGGGCGTGGTCAGAGGCCCGGCATCGAGGACCACCACCCGCAGTCCGGCCTCTGCGAGCTCCTTGGCTGCCCAGCCGCCGGTGGCGCCTGACCCGACAATGATCGCGTCAGGAGGGTTCCTGTGGATCTCGTTGAGGCGGGCGTCCGATTGCATCTTGCTTGCTGTCACCACGCGCGGGGAAGAAGCCCAGCGAGTGCGGGCACATTCTCGCACCGCCGACTGCTCCGGCCCGGCTCGCCGGAATAGCACCGTCAGAGCGAGTGTCCTAACGGTGGTCGTGCCACCGACGCTGTGCGGAGCGTAGTCGTTGGCAAGCGGAGAACTTCAGCTGCGGTGTCCGGAGCGGTTCGGGAGTAGGCGTTTGCAGCAATCCGCAGAGCTTCGAGATTCGACCTTGGAAGAGGGGTGACTATCCTGACGCATTCGTAGCTCCACGGGCCCCCATGGGCCCAGCCGTAGGGAGTTGTGGGGGACGGTGACGAACAAGGGGCGCAACGTCCCGGTCGTGTACCGAAGTGTGCTCCCTCACGCGCGGAGAGGCTGCGGGCCGGGCCTACGGGATCTTGGTCCACGGGGACTAGCCCGAGCCGTGGCGTCGGCCGTCTGACACTGGCTGGCCAGCAATCGGTCGATTCTGACTGCGTCGGGCAGTTTTTTCTTGCCGGCCTGTCAATAAAACGGCCCTGTCGCGGTACTACCCAGTTGAAAGGGGTTGTTCAATGCGGCCCCGAGAGTGATGGCGACAGGGTTCTGGAGGTAAGGAAAGTGAAGACAGATCGTATCGCAATGGCGCATTCCACTCGAATCGCCCTAGTCTTGCTTGCGCTCGCGGCTGTGAGCGCGGGCGGGTTGAGGGCGCAGACAGCGACCGGACAGGTCCACGGGTCGGTCATCGACCCTGTCGGCGCGGCCGTGCCGAACGCTGATGTAGTGCTCTCGAACTCCGGTACTGGAATCGAGAGTTCGCTGCAATCCGACGAGCGCGGGTTCTTCGTATTCAGGAATCTGCCGCCAGGACTCTACACTCTGCAGGTGGCAGCCGCCGGATTCAAGACCGCGCAGGTGCCCGAGTTCCTGATCGAAGTCAACCAAACGGTGTCTAGGGCCGTGACTCTTGAGATCGGAGTCGTGACCGAGAGCGTCGAAGTTGTCGCCGGGGCCGAAATGGTCCAGCAGTCCAGCGCGGAACTGGGTGAGGTGATCAGCGAGGGCGCAGTCAGGGATCTTCCCCTCAACGGGAGAAATTTCACGCAGTTGATGACCCTGACTCCCGGCGCAACTCCCGTTAGCACTGCGCAGGGCTCAGGCGTGGGCGCGGGCGACGGCTCCAATACCGGCGTACCCGGCTCGACGTTCATCAAGCCGTCCTTCAATGGACAGCAGAACAGGTCGTTCATCATCTACCAAGACGGCATCATCAACATGGATTTTCGAAGCCATGGCTACGCAACCCTGCCCAATGTGGACTTGATCCAGGAATTCAAGGTCCAGTCTCACAACGACAAGGTTGAATGGGGCGGAGTGACCGGCGGTGTAGTGAATCTCGTTTCCAAGTCGGGCACCAATGAGTTCCATGGTTCGGCCTTCTGGTTTGTCCGCAACGACACGTTTGACGCGCGCGATCCGTTTACGGACGCTACCAGCGACGGTCCGGCCCCATTCCGCCAGAACCAGTTCGGAGCAACGTATGGTGGCCCCATCGCCCGTAACAAGACTTTCTTCTCGGGGGGCTACGAGGCATGGAGGTACCGCAAGCCGACCCAGTCGCAAGGGCGCGTTCCAACTGCCGACGAATTGGCCGGCGATTTCTCGAACTCGATCATCGGCCAGGAGGTCTTCGATCCATTCTCGACGCGCCTCGACGAAGACGGGAATTACCACCGGACGGCATTCCCTGGGAATCAAATCCCCCAGTCGCTACTTTCCAGCCAGATGACGGGATTCTTCGACGCGTTCGAAGAACGTCCTAACCTGAGCGATCCAGTGTTCAACTTCATCAATAGCGTTTCGTCGGCTGATGACGCGGACACTTTCCAGATCAAGATCGATCACTTCCTGTCGACAAAGGACAGCGTCTTCGGCCGCTGGACCTACCTGATGCGCGATTCGGTGACACCGCGAGGCCAGAAACTCGTCACGGGGGCCCAGACTGTATCGCACAACATCGGTGGCGGCTGGACCCGCTCGTTCACACCTACCGTGATCTTCAGTGTCCGAGGCGGAATCGCTCGGCGCGACATTTCTTCCATCCAGGACCACACGGCTGGCGTGGCAGGACTGACGCAGCTGGGTTTTCGCGACGCCGAGAGGTTTGGAGGGCTGCAGGTCGGCTTGACGAGCCCGTGGGGCACGTCCGGGTTCCGCGGGGCCGCTCCGCGAGAAAACCCGACGTTTAACGTCGCGGGCGACCTGACGGTCGTAAGGGGCGGGCACACGCTCAAGTTCGGCGGCCAGTGGATGGCCGTCGAGCGGCTCCAGGGCAACACGTTCCAGGTCTTCCGCTTCGCCGACCAAGTTACTGGCGACCCGCAGAACCCGGGCGTGACCGGGGCTTCGCTGGCCTCCGCCCTGCTGGGCCTCCCCTCGAGCTTCGACGGCTTCCTGCCCGACGACGGCACGATCCGCTTCCGCGTCCCGACCTACTCGGCGTATGTCCAGGACGAGTGGCGCGCCAACTCGCGGCTGACCCTCAACTACGGCGTGCGGTTCGACTTCAGCCAGCCCGCCACGATCCT
>JAJDWM010000670.1 GCA_022825595.1 Bryobacterales bacterium
CCCGCGGCGCACATAGAGGGCTCCGACGCCCTTCGGACCGTGGATCTTGTGCGCACTCAGGCTGAACATGTCCACTCCCAGCTCATCCACGCTGGAAGGAACCTTGCCAAAGCTCTGGACACCGTCCGTGTGCAGCGGCACGCCCGCCTCCTTTGCGATGGCGCCGATCTCCGCGATGGGCTGCAGCGTGCCAAGTTCGTTGTTGGCATGCATAACGGTGATCAGGACCGTATCTGGCCTCAACGCCGTGCGAACGTCCGACGGCGACACAAGCCCGTTTGTCCCAGCGGACAGGTAGGTGACATCCACACCTTCCGTCTCCAGCTGCTGGCAGGCGTTCAGTACGGCGGGATGCTCGATCTGGCTCGTGATTACGTGGCGGGTGGGCTGCGCGGACGCGCGCACCGTGCCAAACACCGCCAGATTGTCGGCCTCTGTGCCCCCGCTTGTGAACACCACGTCGCGGGCTTGGCAGTCGAGGTGGGCGGCAACCTGCCTGCGGGCGGTCTCGACTCCCAACCTCGCCTTCTGGCCGAAGGCGTGCAGGCTCGACGCATTGCCGAAGACCTCGCCGAAATGCGGGAGCATCGCGTCCAAGACGCGGGTGTCCACAGGTGTTGTCGAGTTGTGGTCGAAGTAGCAGCGCCTCACGGCTGCGGCCCTCCGGTCTCAATTATATGAATGAGGTTGGGAGTCTCCCGCCGGTCGATGTTGCGACTCTACTCCGACGGCGGTCGATGAGCGTACCTTGGAAGCGCGTGGTCCGAGACTCTCGGGTGTGCGTTCGCAATGGCCCGCTCAGTCTGCGGAGTGGCCGCTTCTGCCCTGTACCCGGAAGCGGCCCATGCCGGAATGCGCCACGTTCGCTTGCGCGACAGCCGGCCGGCTTGCATCGGGCTTCCCGCCAAGCCGTCATGCGCCCGCAAACGGAACTGGCATCAGAACTCGAAGCGCAGCGAGACCTGTGCGAGGCGGCCGTTCGATCCGACCAGGATGTTGCTAATGCGGGCGAAGTTGCCGCGACCGCGCCGCAATTCCGGATTGGCGAATACGGGACGGTTGAAGAAGTTATAGAAGTCGCCTCGAAGCTGGAGCCGGTGGCGCTCAGTGAAATCGAACCACTTGTGCACGGACAGGTCGAAGCCGTTGAACCCAGGGCCGCAACAGACGTTGCGGGGCGACGTCCCGATGTTGCCCGGCCCCGGCGCCTCGAACAGGCCGGGGTCAAAGTAATTGTTCCCGCGCACGTTCGACCGCCAGCCTGAGAGCCGGGAGAATGATCCCGTAATGTTCGGCCGCTGGGCATGTGCGAACGTGTTGGACCGATTCGTGTTCTCGATGACGCCGAACGGCACTCCGCTCCGAAACTCCGCGATCAGTCCGATGCCCCACCCGCCGGCGATGGCGTCAAGCGCCGCGTTCTGGATGGCCACCGCGCGCCCCGTGCCGAGCGGCAGCTCGTAGACCATGCTGCCAATGAACCGATGCCGGACATCATTGCCAGACAACGACCTGTCAAGGTGGCGCAAGGCGATGTGGGTATAGCCGTTTCCGACCTCTCCGCCGAGTTCCGTGGCCGCCTCCACGTCGTCGAGGAACTTGGACCATGTGTAGTTCATCAGGAAGTTCATTCCCCCGGAGTACCGCTTCTCGGCCTTCACATTCATCGAGTGGTACGCCGAGTTGCCCCAAGGCGGACTCTCATGCCAGACGGCATTGAACTGGGGGAACGGCCGCGCTACCTGCGACTGCCTCTCCGGACCGAGGCCGTTGACCAGAGGGATCATGTTGATGTTGACATTCGCACCACCAAGGTTGTGCCCGACATTCCCGATGTAGCTGATCTCGGCCAGCAGGTTGCCGGGCAGTTGCCGCTGAAGGCCCAAGTTCCACTGCTGGTGCATGCCGTTGTGCTGGTTCTGCTGGAAGAAGTCCGGCGCAAGGCGCGGCCGGCTCCCAATCGGGACAGCCCCGAAAGCCGGCGTGAGCTCTTCCTTCACGACTTCCGGCATGCCGTCGGCCAGCCGGAACGCCCTCGTGAAGCCCCCGTCCGACGAGGTGAACGAGCCATTCTTGCTGAATCCGTTGAACAGGGTGAACGGAACAGCCCGAGCATACATTCCGTTGTAATTGATCCCGTAACCGCCGCGCACTACAAAGCCGGGCCGCACTTCCCAGGCGAAGCCGAACCGAGGACCAAGATTGTTGGCGTCGAAGTCGTGGGAGTACTTGCTTCGACCGTCGCGCCCGCTGAACGTCACCACGCCGGGGCAGTCGCAGACCGGATTGATGACGTTGGGATCGAACCCGCTCTGACGGTTGTCCTGCCGCTCCCAGCGCGGCGTGTCGAGTTCCCAGCGCAGGCCAAGGTTCACGGTAAGCGTGGGAGACACCTTCCAGTCGTCCTGAACGAAGAAGCCGTAGTAGTCGGTGCGGCTCTCCAATATGTCCGCGTCAACCAGCTGTCCGGACCCGACATGGCCCAGCAACAGTTCGGCAAGCCCCTCGCCTGTGGCGCGATTCCCGAAGTTGAAGCGACCGCCCGTGGACTGGTTGAAGTCGTCCACGTTCATGGCAAAGCGCCACTCGCCTCCGAACTTGACTTGGTGGTTCCCGCGAATCCAGGTGTAGGTATCGACAAACTGCCAAGTCTCGATCGGTGTCTGGATGCGCTCATGATTACCGGCCCCCAGTGGCGTGAGCCCGTTCACTGCAATGCGCGCCGAGGCCTCGGGGTTCACGCCGGGCACACCCAGTTCCCCGTTCTGGCCAGAGAAGCGTCCGGCCGAACGGTTGATGTGAAGGCGTCGCCCCCAGTTGATCCTGACGTCTTGGATCAGCGTTGGGGAGAAGTGGTGGATCCAGCTGCCGGTTACGTTCGTGTGCTCGTTGTCTCGCGTTCCGGCGCGCGGGTCGGCGAACGCATTGGGGTAGACGGCCGCCACAACCGAGGGATTCCTGGACCACTGGAACCGGCCGTAGACCCGATCGTTAGTTCCGAAGTTGTGGTCAACTTTGGCCGTGATGAAGTCTTGGGTCAGGGCGTTCGAAGCATTGTTGACGAAATTGTCAGCGGCTGGGCGAGACAGGTCGCCCGCTTGGTTGGGCGCTGGATACCAGCTCGCGAACTGGCGCCCCAGCGGATCGATCCGAGACTGTGGAATCACATTGTTGGCGAAGACTTCGCCTCCGGACAGGGGATCCCTCAGCGACAGCCCGGCACGGTTGGAGAAGTCTCCGCTGACCTCGGGAATGTGGGGCACGTCGTCACTGGAGTAGGTGACCCCGTTCCGCCGACGGCCCCCCTCGTAATTCAGGAAGTAGAAGGTTTGGTTCTTGGCGATCGGACCGCCGGCCGATGCGCCGAAGATGTTGTAGCGCAGCGGCGCCTTGCCGGGCGCGAAGAATGTGCGCGTGTCAATCGCCTCGTTTCGGAAGAACTCGTAGACCGCGCCATGGAAGTTGTTGGTGCCGGAGCGGGTCGTCATGACGATGAAGCCACCGCCAGCCCGTCCGAATTCCGCGGAATAATTGCTCTGCTCGGCCTTGAACTCCTGCAGCGACTCGGCGGGCGGGTTCAAGCCGAGCTGGGCGATCCCGAGCGACATGTTCTGGATCACAGTGCCGTCCAGCGTCCACATCTGGTTGCGAGACCGGCCACCGGCCATCGCAAAGAACGGGAGGGCCTCGGCACCACCCTCGTTGCGATAGGTGACATTCCCGAGCAGGCGCACAAGCGAAGCGCTGCGCCGACTGGCAAGGGGCATGTTGAAGACCGTGTCTCGCTCGATGAACTGGCCGACGGTTGAGTTCTCGGTCTCAAGCAGGGGGGCAGCTGCCTCCACCTCAATCGTTTCGGTGACGTCTCCCAGTTCCATCTCGATGTCGAGTCCTCTGACAGTGCCGGTCTCGAGCACAATGCCGGTCTGGCTAAAGGTCTTGAAGCCCTCGAACTCGCAGTTCAACTCGTATTGGCCAGAGGCCACGAACGGGAAGTTGTAGCTGCCGGACGAGTTGGTCTCGGTTTGCTGCGAGACTCCGGTGTTCACGTTCAGGATCGTGACCCTGGCCCCGGGAATCACCGAACCGGTGTTGTCGGTCACGGTGCCTGTCAGCCGAGTCTGGGTCTGGGCGTCAAGCAACGGGGCTGCGACGAGAACGACCGCGATCAGCGCGAATGTCAATCGTATGGACATGTAGAACTATCCCTCCTGCCCACCGAGCACTTAGCGGACGCGGTGGACAACGACATTGTAAGCAAACCCGCGGAGCATCTGACCGATTAGCGCCAGGTACGACAGGGCTTTTCAAAGTTCTTCCGGAGGGGCGGTAGGGCCGGGTTTGGGAAGACGGGACTGGACAAGCGGGCCTCAGTTGTGCTACCACGGGCTTGGTGGAGCGAAACACGATCCCACTGCGCGAAGTGCGGGTGCGCACCGTGCGGCCCGACGAGGAGCTGCGCTTTGACACTTTGATGCGCGAGCACCATTACCTCGGGTTCCGCAAGTATTGCGGTCACCGTCTGCGCCAGGTGGCGGTGCATGGCGAGCGCTGGCTGGCGCTGCTCGGCTGGCATGCCGCTGCGCTGCACTGTGCCGCGCGCGACCGCTGGATCGGCTGGACCAGCCTCCAGCGGCGCCAGCGCCTGTTCTTGGTCTGCAACCAGTCGCGATTCCTGATCCTGCCCGAGGCCAGCGGCATTGCGTGCCTGGCCTCGCGCGTGCTCGGACGCAGTGTGCGCCACTTGCGGCACGAGTGGCCGCGCCAGCACGGACATCCCTTGCTGCTGGCAGAAACATTTGTGGACCCAAGTCGCTTCGCAGGCACTTGTTACCGCGCCGCGAATTGGATCCAGGTCGGCTCCACACGCGGATTCGGGCGCACCCGCGGGGCCGCCATCGGCTACGTGGAGCACCACCTTCCCAAGCGCGTGTTTGTCTACCCCTTGCACAAAGGCGCCCGCCGGCAGCTGGCTGGCGAACAAGCCAACCCCGACTGGAGGCCCTTCCGGCAACGCATCATGCTGACACCATCGCAGTGGAGCTCGCTGCGCGAGTTCCTCTCCCAAGTCACGGATCCCCGCAGCCCGCAAGGCCTGCGCTACCCGATGCCGGTGGCGCTGACGCTGTTGATCGCGGCACGTCTGGCAGGCGCCAAGACGTTGACCGAGCTGTGCGACTTCGGGCGCGCGCTGGACCAGGATGTGCTGGCGCGTATCGGTTCCCGGCTGCGGCCGCAGAGCGGGCGCTACGAGGCCTCCGGCATCAGCAGCTGGCACTACATCCTCAAGCGCATCGACGAGGAGGAAGTCGAGCGGCTGCTGGCGGCTTGGTCGGCCCGCAACCTGCCCAGCCGCGAGCGGGAGGCCGGGCCTGACGAGCAGCCGCAGGCCGGCTTGAGCATCGCGCTGGATGGCAAGACGATGCGCGGTTCCTACGACCGCGACCTGGGCCAGGACGGCAAGCTGCGCAACGAGCGGGCCCAGCAGCAGGTCTCGGCGGTGGACATAGGCAGCCGCATGGTGGTCGGCCAGCGCGGTTTCACGGGCAAGAAGGAGGATGCGGAGGGCCTGGCGCTGCGCGAGCTGATCGACACCCTGAACCTCAAGGGAGCCTGCTACGTGGCGGACGCACTGCACACGAACCGGGAGACCGCCCAGCACATCATCAACCAGGGCTGCCACTACCTGCTGACCGTGAAAGGCAACCAGCCAAAACTGCACGAGCAACTGGCGGAGTACTTCAGCGGGATGGGGCCCGATGTGGTCGATTGGGACTCGGGCCACGGGCGCATTGAGTGTCGTCAGATCGTGCGCTCGGGCGATATCGGGCGCTGCCCGCAGTGGCTGGATTTCCCCGGGGCGCGCTTCGTGGCGAAGGTGACGCGCGATGCGAAGTACAAGAAGACAGGCGAGAAGCGCAAGACGGAGATCGTCTATCTGGTCACGAGCCTGCCGCCGGAGCAGGCCAGCAGCGAGCGGCTTCTGGAGCTCAACCGCGGTTACTGGGGCGCAGTGGAGAATGGCGTGCATCGCGTGCGCGACGGCGCACTGCGGGAAGATGCCTCGCGGCTGCGCAAGGGTGCGCTGCCGCGGGTGATGGCGGCCTTCGCGAATCTCGCGCTCTCGATCCTGCGCAAGTTGGGGGTCGAGAACATCCAGCGCCGCATGAATCAGTTCCGCCTTGCACCGAACAGCGTGTTCGCATGCTTGGGAGCTTGTCCCGGCTGAAGCGCTGAAGCCGCGAAACGCGCTCGAGCGCAGCGTCACGAAAGGCCGTCTGGGCGGTTCCCAAGCAGAACTGTTGCCCGCTGGGCCCAGAGTGAGGGCACAAACCCTGCCAAGAGGTCCACGAGACCCGCCAGAGACCTCGCAGAGGCCCCAACCGGCCCTGTGCAGTGATCAACCAGAAGCAGTCCGGTCAACTCGAGGCTCCTTCAGGCACCCGGTCCAAGCTCCGCTGGACGAACATTGAATTTGCCTGCC
>JAJDWM010000540.1 GCA_022825595.1 Bryobacterales bacterium
CTGCTCCTCCGTAGGTCGGCGGGGCCGCGCATCTGAACCATATGGTCCACCTGCCGATCGGTCAGGGGAATCTGAATTGGGACTTGCAAGTTGGTCGCCTTCACGACCGCGTCGTAGACCTGCTCTGCGGTGAGACGCCGCATGAACTTCCGCGCGAAATACCTCGCGTAGTCCGGATTCCACTGAGCAGGGAACGCGGTCGAGAGCTGGTAGGCGGCTGAGCTGACGATGCGCTTGTGCAGGTGCTGCAAGTCGTAGCCGCTCTCGATGAAGTCGTCGGTCAGCTCTTCTAGGAGTTCTGGATGCGTCGGCTGGATAGCCCAGCCGTCGGCTAGGCTCTCCGGCGACATCCGTCTCAGGTCGAATCCGTCCACTGGGTCCACAATTCCGGCACCCATGAACTCGGCCCAGAATCGGTTCACTGTCGCCCGCGCAAACTGCCGGTGGGCTGTCAGGATGCGGGCTAGCTCTTGGCGCAGGGGCTTGCCTGATTCCGGCCGCTCACCTCCCAGAATGAAGCGAGGCTCCACCCTTCCTTCGCCAAGCCTCGCGACGCGCACGGTGCTGGATGCCGATCGGGAGTACCCATCGCGCGACGGATCCCGATCATCGATCCCGTACTCGTCCTGCGTGTTGCGTAGTTCTACTCTTCGCAAGACGCGTGTGTTGCCGAAGAATGCGGCCTGTGCCCAGAACTCCTCGCGCTTGCGCTCGGTGAGCCAGGCGTTCACTTGTTCGAGGTGATTGGCCCCGTCATGGCACGACACGCACTGCAGATTCAGACCCAAGAAGTGCTGAAAGACCATCACCGTCATCTCGTCGGCGGTGTCCTCGTGCATGATTTCCGTGCAGTTGTCCGCGAACACCGCCCACCGGACCAAATAGCTGGCCGGGCCGACGTACCAATTGCTGCGGGCTTCTGCCGTCAGCAGCTCGCGGACGAAGGCGTCGTACGGCTGATTCAGCAGCAGCGCATCTGCGACATAGTCGTGGAACAGGTTGCGCCCGGCCCATCCCACACGATTCTGGCTGGTGCGCCACAGATCGAGATGCCAGTATGTCCAGCGGTCCCGCCACGCAACATTGCCCACGAGCCGATCAATCAGCCTGCGCCTCTTCTGCGTGTCGGGATCGGCAACGAATTCCTTCGCGGCGTTCCCACTCGGGATCAGTCCCGTCAAGTCCAGATGGAGGCGACGGAAGAAGGTGGCGTCGTCGGAGACCGGAGCGTGAGGAATCCCGTCGCGTTCGATTTTGCCGAATATGTGGTCATCGATGAAGTTCGCACGCTCTATGGGCATGGTCGAAGCGCCGACCTCGGGCACGAGATCGTCGGTCTGACTCCCGAGCCGCTGATGCCTACCAGTGATATCCGCAGGGGCGTGGTCCTGCGGCAGACGCTCTGGCGGGGACTGCGCCAATGCCAACGAAAGGCCGACTGCCAAGCCCGAACTGAGGGCACCCAACCTCACTTCAATGCCCCGCACACGACTCTAGTCTAGCCAGCTTGGAGCCCTCGTTGCTGACTCGGGGCGCATGTCGTAATCGCCCCAGCGCCATCGATCGCCCCACCGGACCGCCAAATCGGGATGGGACCGCTGAAACCCAGCTCAGAAGGGCACTGGTTCGTCGACGTCGGCGGGCATCGGGGAGATCATCTCTGGCTCTTGACGCTCGGTGGTCTCCAGGTTTCGGAAAGTCGCGTACTTGTCCAAGAAGGCCAGATGTACCGTCCCGGTCGGGCCGTTGCGCTGCTTGCCGATGATCAGTTCAGCGCGACCTTGGAGCTCGGGGTTGTCGGGCTTATAGATGGACCCGCGGTAGATGAAGCACACGACGTCTGCATCTTGCTCAATGGAACCGGAGTCTCGAAGATCGCTCAAGCGTGGGCGTGCATCCTTGCGCCCCTTGCTCTCCGGCCCGCGGCTGAGCTGAGAGAGAGCAATCAGTGGCACCTGCAAGTCCTTCGCCAACAGCTTGAGTCCACGAGAGAAGGCCGAGATCTCATGGACGCGGCTCTCGACCCTTCCCTTAGACGCCATCAGTTGCAGGTAGTCCACGATCACCAGATCGAGGCCGGCTTCGGATTGGAGGCGGCGGCACTTCGCGCCCAGTTCGAATACGCCCAGTTCGGAAGTGTCGTCAATGTACAGCTTGTAGTTGACGAGTTTGGCTAGAGCTCTCTGGAGGCGCTCGCGCTTCTTGCGCCTGAGCCTGCCGCGCCGGAACTGGAGGTGGTCGACCCCTGCTTCTGAGCAGAGGACGCGGGTCAGCAGTGCCTCGCGAGACATCTCGAGGGAAAAAAGGGCGACGACCCTTCCCCCTTGGACCCGGTTGGGGTCAGCCACGTGGGTGGCGATGTTGAGGGCCATTGCCGTCTTTCCCATTGCTGGCCTGGCTGCCAAGATGACCAGTTGTCCCGGAAGGAACCCGTTGGTCATCCTTTCGAGATCCGTGAATGGGCTCGAAATCCCCTTCTGGCGTTTGGAGGGGTCCAAGAACGCATCGATCCCACCCGGAAACTGGTCGACGGTCTCCTTAGGTGTGGCCAGGCCAGACCGCAGGACTTCATTGCCGATCTTTAGGATTGACGTCTCGGCGTCGGCAAGGATCTCATCGACTTCGCGGTCCGCCCTGGACCCATCGGAGACGATTGAGTTCGCTGTGTCTATGAGCCTTCGGAGGATCGCCTTGTCCTTGACGATCTTGAGATAGCCGCCCAGGAATTCGCCACGGGGCATGCCATCTGTGAGCGATGCAACGTACGCCGCGCCCCCGGCCTTCTCGATGTTCCCGTGCTTGTTGAGCTCGTTCAGGAGAGCCAGATACTCGATTCGCTCCCCGCGCTCGTAGATTTCTCGCATGCTGGCAAAGATGCATCGATGCCTCTCAGTGAAGAAGTCGTCCTCCGTGATCCTGCCGGCAACTTCCGCGAATTTGACGTCGTCAAGCAGGATCGTCCCAAGCACGAACTTCTCGCCCTCGATGCTCGTAGGGACACCACGCTCCACCACCGAGCCGGGGGCTCGTTGGTTCTGACCGCCCTCGAGATGCGCACCATCCTCTTCCGGTCGCGTCAGGTCCATCGCAGCAAGGAGGCCTTCTTATTGCGCGGTGCAGGAATGGCTATGGTCCCCTTCCCCAGACCATAGCCGCGGCAAGTCGCAGAATCCCTTCGATCTAGGACTGCGCGGATCGCCGCGCCAGTGGCCGTGCGTCCCGCCGCTACTCCGCGCAGCCCATGATAGCGCCCGTATGGTCGTGACCCGAGCAGGGCGGAAGCCTCTGGGGCGGAGCTGCTGGAGCACGCGCAGCATGGCGTGACACGGGGGATCGGCAGACACTGGACCACCGACGTATGCTGGCGACTGTCTGCGGGCCGGAGACCCGACAGACGGTCGCCGTCGCCGGAATCGAAGTCGGGCGTATGCAAGGGGGCCACACACTGAACCTAATGTGTTGCATGAGGTTTCTGATCGCAGGCCTGAAAGGATGCGGAGCACCAAGCAGGATTCTTCGCCACGCCATTCTTTCCGCAGTTCCCAGAACCGATGTGGCGAGTAGAGAGGAGTGAGCCGATTGCCACTCCAGCCGGCGATCCATGTGCCCAACCGCATAGGCATCGGCACAAACCAAGTCAGCGGGACCCGAACGCTCCGAAGAGCCGCGAGCGCCCAGCCCCCCAAGCGAGACTTCGAGTCTCGCGTTGAAGGGGCCACGTGCTGGCAGTTGCCTATCGCAATCTAACCCGTCGGCCAGAACCTAATGTATTGCATTAGATAGTGTGCAGAACATGTCTAGAAAATAGCTACTCAATCTGTCAAGGTTGGGAAGGCACGTTCCTTGCTGCACCCTCCCGAGCCCGGATGTGCGCACAATCGGTGAGACTGCACAATCCGCGACCGTGGCGCTTCGAGCGCGTGCCAGTCCGTTGTGTAATTGGCGGGTAACTTGAGTTGGCCGCAAGTCAGTGTGCGCTGGCGGACGAGCGAGTACGCCTCCGGGACCGAACCGGTGCATCCCAGCCGTCCCCCTTGCCGGTCGGCAACTGGCCCCCGTGGCGCTCGACTAACCGAGCAGCAGGAGGTAAACGTGGACGACCGGCAATGCGAAGATCAGGCCGTCGACTCGGTCCAGCAGTCCGCCATGCCCAGGGAGAATGTTGCCGCTGTCCTTTACATCTGCCGCCCGCTTCAAGGCCGACTCGACCAGGTCGCCGATCTGACTGGCTACGTTCACACAGAGGGACAGGGCAATGGCAGCGAATCCTGCCTCCTGCCCTAGGAACACTACCAAGTACGATGCACCGGCCACCGTGCTAGCGATGGCTGACGAGACCGTTCCCTCCCAGGTCTTCCGTGGACTGAGCGAGACTGATAGCGGGTGACGACCAAGCCATCGGCCAATGCCTAGGGCCACCGAGTCGCCAACGCCAACCAGAGCAAGGACGTAAACCAGCCAATGCGGCGATGCCGTATGGAGCTGGATGGCGGCATGAACGGGGCCCGCGACGTAGATCGCGCCGCCAAGTGTGACGGCGACGGTTGCTAGCAGCCGTTCCTTGGGGAGCTCGGCAAGGGTTCCTGCCGCGAGGAGGCCCAACAGCAGCAGGGTTGCCAAAAGCCCTCGGTCAACGCTTGGAACGAGCAGCCAGACTATGACCACCGCGTAGCCGGCTGGTGCCATCACAGTGATGCCGCCAGCCCGGGCAAGGGCATAGAACTCTCGCAGTGCCCCCAAGCCAACTGCCACCAGCACGGCTACTAGGAGCGCTGGGGGACTGCGGAATGCAAGAGCCCACGCCCCGAGCGCCAAGAGGGATCCGGTTAAGACTCGCGCCAAGGAGCCAGCCTCAGTCGGCCACTGACAGCAGGGTACGACGGACATTCGCCCGCCGGCCGGCGGATCGCTTTCCCGGGTCGGGCAGTCCGCCGAATCGGCGGTTCCGCCCTTGATATTCCACCAAGGCCTCGAGGAGGTCGGTGGTCCGGAAGTCCGGCCAGTACCTCTCAGTCATCCAGATCTCGGTATAGGCGATCTGCCAAAGCAGGAAATTGCTGACTCGGAACTCACCGGAAGTCCGAATGAGCAGGTCGGGATCTCCGCAATGCGGAGCGTAGAGCATCTGGCCGAAAGACCGCTCGTCCACCTGCAGCGGCTCAATGTGCCCGTGCGAAGTGCGGAGCAGGGCGTTGACCGCCTCCACAATCTCGGAGCGGCCACTATAGTTGAGCGCGACGTTCAGCCGCATGCCGTCGTTGGCGGCCGTCTCTAGGATGGCATTGTCAATGTCGTCGCAAACCTCACTCGGCAGTTCATCGATCTTGCCGATTGTCTGGAAGCGCACACCGTTGGCCTTGAGCTCGGGGAGTTCCTGGCGAAGATACCTCCGCAAGAGGATCCACAACGTTTCGACTTCCGCCTTGGGCCGCTTCCAGTTCTCCACCGAGAATGCATACAGAGTAAGCGCCCGGATGCCCAAACGACAGCAAGCTTCAATGATCTCGCGCACTGGGCGGACACCCGCCCGGTGGCCGGCTGCCCGGGGAAGCAGCCGCTGTCTTGCCCACCGCCCATTGCCGTCCATGATCACCGCAATGTGGCGCGGCAGACGGTTCGACCGCAGCTTGCGCGCTAGTCGATACTCACGGCTGCCAGAAGGCGCCCACTCCAAGAACTCCTGCATCTCGCCGCAATCGTCCGCAGCTACATCGTACCAACGAGCCCCGAAGAGTCGGGAATTCTGGGTGCGAAGTTCCACTGAGGGAACGCAGATGCGGTGTGAGCCTTGGGCACCGGCCATGTGGTCGAGCCTGGCGTCTTGGCCACAAGTCTGAGGCGGCGCTTAACCGCAAGACTGCCACAGATCGGGACCGCGCCAATCGCGCTTTCGCCCTCAATCCGCGGCTTCGCCAGGCAGCCCGGGACCGGCCGTCAGGGGAGCAGTCGCGGATGGTAGCTCCAGCCGCCGAGCGGGCCCACCTCTACTCTGACGGAATCGGTGCTCCGCAAGCCCCGCTCTTGGCGCAACTCAGTGTCCTCCCCCGACCGCTCGGGTGCTGCTTCGGCTAGAATGGGTACGCCATGGGACGGGGAATGTGGACTGTCGCGGTCGCAGTGGTCGCCCTGCTCCCAGTCGGCCTGGCCCAGTCGCCAGAGACGGCCGACGGTAACACCATCAGGGTCGAGGTCAACGTCGTCAACCTTCCCGTTACCGTCACGGACTCGCAGGGCCGCTTCATAGCCGATCTGAACAAGAACGACTTCACAGTCTGGGAAGACGGCGAGGAGGTCGAGATCCGCTACTTCACGCGCAGCGTGGAAGAGGACAAGAAGCCGCCACTCTACGCGGGCTTCATCATTGACCTCAGCAACACTGCCCGACTCTACTACAAGACGTACCAGACATCGATCGGTGATCTAGCCTGGATGCTCGTACCCGAAGGTGGCCGAAACCAAGGCTTCCTATTGGGGTATCACACCGAAGTCGACGAGTTGGTTGATTTCACGAACGATCCTGTAACGCTGACTGAGCGCATGGAGAGCCTCAAGCACGGCGGCGGCAGTGCGATGTTCGACGCCATCTACCGCGCATGCACGGAAAAGCTCGTCTCCATCCCGTACCAAGGCGCCAGCGAACCCCGCAAGGTCGTGGTCGTGATCGGCGATGGCCACGACAACGCCAGCAAGCGGTCAATCGATGAGGTCATCTTCGCAGCCCAGCTGCACCAGGTCACAATCTACGCAGTCAGCACTGTGGGCTGGGGTTACCACCATGCCGAAGAGGCGAACCTCGTCCGGCTCGCTGAGGAGACCGGCGGGCGGGTGGTGAGGCCGATGCAGGATGTCCACAAAGACGTCTCCGGCTACCTCTCTAAGCCACAGGATGCCGGTAACTACCAGTACGAAGTTGGGACTGGCGGGTACGCCGCCGCCCAGCTCCAAG
>JAJDWM010000107.1 GCA_022825595.1 Bryobacterales bacterium
ACGCACTCCCCGCTCGACCAGCCGCCGCGCGGTCAGGCACTGCATGGCATAGTTCGCCTTCGGTGGAAACGTTGAATCGAGTCCGTACAGCTTACGCGTGGCCTCGGTCTCGCCGCTGATGTCGACCAGTTCCGGGACTGCGACCTGCATCCGGTATGCCGTCTCGTAGTTCTTGATCGCGGCTTCGACCTGCGGGTGCCGCGCCGTGGTCTCCAAGTACATAGTGTCCAGCTTGCGGACGAAGTCCAAACGTCGTCGCTGTCTCACGTCCGATTCCCGCGGGGCGATATTCGCCAGGGGCTCTTCGGCCCCGGGGTAAAGGAACGAGCCCTGATGCTCAGCCGGAAGGAAGCCGTTACTGAACATGTTGATGCCGCCGAGCGGGATGCCGCCGCTGCCGACCACCACGAATCCCGGCAAGTCCTTCGACTCACTGCCTAGCCCGTACGTGGTCCAGGAGCCCATCGACGGGAAGCCCGTGAAGGGCTGACCGCAGTGGAAATAGAAATTGGCTTGCGCGTGCTCCATGAACTTCGCGGTCATGGAGCGCACAACCGCGACGTCGTCGATGCAGGTCGCGATGTGGGGGAACAGGTCGCTCACAGGTGTGCCCGTCTCCCCGTAGCGGTGGAAATCCCACGGCGACGGCATGATGTTGCCGTCTTGGTTGAACATCGTCCGGGCCGTCTCGAACGGCATCGGCTGACCCGCTTCCTTAGCGAGCCTGGGCTTGGGATCGAACGAGTCTATGTGCGACAGCCCGCCCGACATGTAGCAGAAGATGACGCTCTTCACCTTCGGCTCGAAGTGCGGGGGTGCTGGGCTGGGGCCCTCCGGCTGGTCGCAATAGGCGGGATCCGCCATCAGGCCGGCCAAAGCGAGCATTCCGAACCCGGTCGAAGTGGTCCGGAGCATCTCGCGCCGGGACAGGGGCCGACGGGGTAGCGGATGGAGGCGCGGATCTAGCATGGGCGCCGCTCGAACAACAGTATAGGGCACGTGTCTCAGGCAGTGGCGCAGCCCCGGGGGCACTGAGGGTCAGTGTTAGGTCGGATCAGGCCTCCTTATGAGCCTTCGGCGGTGTTCGTGAACCCCCTTCCGCTAGTCGATGCGCTATCGCAGGACGAACGCCTTCCTGTGGGAAGAGCAGTGGCGCAAAACGGCGAAGTTGGCATGACGAGCGCCGAGACGCCCCCCTAAAGCAAACCGATTCAGTGCCTTGCCTCACCCGGGAAGCTCACAACGCTAGCGGACCAGTGCCACCGCCGATACCAGACGGGTTCCGGCCAACGGTCGCACCAGGCGAGCGTCGAATGTCGCCAGACATCCGCCTTTTCTAGCCGCCAATGCGACCAGGCAGAAGTCTGTGACTTGCCCGTGGCCCTGTAGCCGGGCCCCAAAATTCGCCGCGGAGCGCGAACCGTGTTGACAGATCTTCGGGCCAGAAGGTCTGGCGTCCAGAGCTGCAGAATTGCGTGAGCCGGTCAAGAACTTCAGTGGGAGTGGCCGACACGGACCGATAGGCTGGGTTCGAAAGAACACGGACGCATCCGGATCGGTGGACTGGTCACCCAGTTCTCGACGTAGCGGCTCCCGAACCGGTCATGGGCCGATTCGTGGTGTGTGCCAAGAGTCGAGCAGGGCGACGAGGAAGTTGACGTCCAGAACAGAGGTCACGATTGCGCGTCGCGCAGGCGATTGACCAGTTCGACATCAGGGGCGGGTGCCTTCCCTCGCGAGCGCGCCCGCGAAGAGATGAGTGGCACACCATTCCTTACCTTCGGATGTTCACGGGGCTCCAGCGCTTGGAGGATAAGTTCAGAGGCTACTGCGCCCATGGACTGGCCACGCTGTAGTGCAAGCTGGCGCACCTATGCGATGGCCTCGCCCGAAAGGTTGAGGGTTACGCTCATTTCAAGGTCAACCCTACTACAACGTGATGCGCCGCATCAGGCATAAGTGTGAGCACTCGTCCGCTCAGCTCCGTTCGCAGCCGAGCGCTGGAGGGGCCTCGCGAACTACTGACTCGACTTCAACGGCCGCTGTAGGTGTTCCGGGCCGCCCCGTCTTGGAGCGAACCGTGCCACCAGCCGAACGGCGCCTGACCTGTCCTCTCAGATGGCCGTTTCGTGCCGGATGCCTAGCGCCCCCTAGCCCCGTCCGCGGCGACGCCATTCGCCGACCCGCTCGGCGGTGAGGCGAAATCGCTCGGTGGGTAGCGATGCGGCCCCCTCCGTGCAGTACTCCGCCATCAGGCGTCCGACCACGCTGCAGAACTTGTAGCCGTGTCCCGAAAACCCGGCCGCGATGAATACCCGCTGCTGTCCAGGACACCGGTCGAGGATGAAGTGCCCATCCGGACTGTTGGTGAACATGCACGCGGCCATTCGCCTAGTCGGGCCGTCGGCGAGCGGAAAGTGACCTCGGATGCCCTCCCGGAGGACTTCTTCGTCGATCGGCCGGCACGCCCGGTCCAATCGGCTGGGCTCCTCGACATGCTCACAGAGGTGGTGAAACTTGCCGATCTTGAACCCTTCCCCGCAATGGTCCGGGTATCCGTAGTACCGGCCGGTAGCGGCCTCCAAGCTGAAGACCGGAAAGCGGTCCGGGCGGTAGGCTCTTGGCTCAATGGGTGCGGTCCACAACATGACCTGCCGTTCCGGAGTGCAGAAGTCCTGCAGGGCAGGGCACAAGCGTCCGGTCCAGGCCCCGGCGGTCAGCACGAGCCGTTTTGCCCGGATGTCTCCGTGTTCCGTCTCGACACGCACGCCCGAGGCTTCACTTTCCCATCTCAGGGCGGGGCAGTTCGTGCGCACCTCCGCACCGAGCCCCTTGGCGAGCCGTACGTGAGCCTCGATCGTTGCTTCCGAGCACAGGTAGCCGCCGTCTGGTTGATAGATCGCGCGCAGTCCAGTCGGCAGGCCGTAGCCGCGAAACCTCTCATTCACCTGCTCGGCCCGGAGTTCCTCGAATCGCAGGGAGTGCTCTA
>JAJDWM010000114.1 GCA_022825595.1 Bryobacterales bacterium
CGGATCGGCACTTCACACATTGCCCCGCTTCTGCTGAGATCCGGGCAACTGCGTCGGCTTTGGAGTTCGCTCCGAATACTCCGATCCGTCGCCGTCTTCCTGTTCTAGTGCCTTATCAATCCTAACATTTCCGGGGGATAATGTTCTAAGCGGCATTTCCTGCCGGGGAGGAGGATGGATGAAGAAGTAGTAGTGTGGCTCACGGACGAGGAGCGCACAATCTGCGAGGAAACGATCGACCGGCTCGCGGGCAGCAGCCAGAAGGCGCGGCGCGCCCGGATTCTGCTGCAAGTCGACGCGGCTGGTCCGGACTGGACCGACCGCCGGGTCGCTGACGCCTTCCGGTGCCGGGTCAAGACCGTCGAGAATGTCCGCCGACGGTGCGTGCTGGAGGGCTTCGAACTGGCTCTGTGCGGCAAGCAGCGCAGCGGTCCGCCAGTGCCAGAGCTGCTCGACGGCGAACAGGAAGCCCAAGTGATCGCCCTGCGGTTGGCGCCGCCACCGCCCGGCTGCGGGAACTGGTCGCTGCGGCTGCTGGCGCGGCAAGTGGTCGAACTGGGGATCGTCGACTCCATTAGCCACGAGACGGTGAGGCAGACACCAAAAAACGGTGTCACGGGGCGCAAACTGAAGTATTGGGTGATTCCGCCCGAGGAGGATGCCGAGTTCGCCGCTTGCATGGAGCAGGTCTTGGAGACCTACGAGCGCCCCCATGATGCGCAGCGCCCGGTGGTTTGCATGGACGAGCAGCCGGTGCAGATGGTGAAGGACACCCGTGCGCCGGTGGCGGCAACGAGGGAGGATCCCGAGCGCGTGGACTACGAGTACGAGCGGGCTGGCACGGCCGCGGTCTTCCTGTTCTGCGAGCCCTTACAGGGCTGGCGCCAGGCGACCGCCCGCGAACGCCGCACGAAGACGGACTGGGCGCTGGAGGTGGCCGCCTTGCTGGAGGGACGCTATGCGGGCTGCGAGAAGGTGACCTTGGTGCTGGACAATCTCAACACGCACACCAAGGGTGCCTTCCACAAGGCGTTCGAGCCGACCCGGGCGAGGGAGCTCGTGCGGCGCATTGAGTTCTGCTACACGCCGAAGCATGGCAGCTGGCTAAACATCGCGGAGAACGAACTCAGTGCGATGACGAGGCAGTGCCTGAGCGGACGGCGGATCGGCGACTTGGAGACGCTGCGCACCGAGATCGCGGCTTGGTCTACGGACGTCAACTCGCGCCAGCGCGGGGTTGACTGGCGCATGAGGATCGGCGATGCTCGCCGCAAGCTCAAGAGCGTATACCCGAAAATCGTGTATTGACGGAGCACTAGGCGCGCTCCGGCGTCGGGGATCCGCCAGGTTGCTCGGCGAAGCCCCCGGGATCTCCAGTGCCGCAGCCGCGGTTACGGCCCAGCGCACAACTCGGCGCGCGGCCCCTTGCGGGCGGACGCCCGCTCCCATTCGCGGAGGTGGAAACGGTAGGCCCGACCGTGCAACAATAGCGATGGTGAGGGGTATCAGAATGCTCAGAAGGATCGGATCGAGTCTAGCCCTCCCACGCCAGTCGGCATTGTGTGGCGCAGCCTTGCTGCTCGTTGCGGCTGTGGGCGCCAGTGCGCAGACCAGTGTGGCCGTAATCAGCTTTCAAGAGGCGTTGCTCGCGACGGCAGACATGCAGAAGGAGTCCGCGGCCTTGGAGGACAAGTACAGGTCGCGCCAGGATGAGCTGAACGCCTTGAGCCAAGAGCTGCAGGAGATCCAGACCAAACTGCAGACGGCCACAGGCGCAGAGGCCCAGCGGCTGCAAGCGGAGGGTCAGCGGAAACAGGTCACGGCGCAGCGCCTGAACGAGGACCTGCAGTCGGACGTGGAGTTCGACAGGCAGAACATTCTCGCGTCCGCGAGTGCGCGAATGCGGGACGTGATCCGCGAACTGCGCGTGGAGCGCGAGATCGACCTGATCGTAGACAGCGGTGGCGTGCTGGCCAATGACGCGCTGATCGACCTGACCGCCGAGGCGACCCAAGCATACGACGCCAAGCATCCTGTGCCTTGACCTGCCAGCCCGGCCCTCGCGATGCAGTTCCTTGACAGCTACGCGGATAGGGGTCTGCTTGCCGAGCGCATCGCAAAGGGGATTGTGGTCGCCGTCGCCGCCGCTTCGCTTCTGGGCAGTGTCTACTATTTCTTCTTCAGGAACTGGCGCGAGGAGCGGCAGGCCCGCGAGTTCTTCGAGCTGCTGCAGGCGCAGGCCTACGAGCGGGCGTACAGCATGTGGGGTTGTTCGGTCGAAGAGCCCTGCCGCTACTACCCGTATGAGGAGTTCTTGGAGGACTGGGGCCCGCTGGCCCCGTACGGGACGCTCCGAACCTACGAGCTGGGAAGGTCCTACACCCAGCCCGGCGGGGTGATCCTGCGCTACTCGATCAACGGCGCAGAAGGCGATCCGCTCTGGATCGAACTGGACCCCCCTGCGATCAATTTCGCCCCGAACTGAAGGGCGGGGCCCGCTCCGGCCTGCCCGTTCAGGGGTTTCGGACCAGTTCTCGCCAGAGTGCGCCGTAGTAGCTCAGGTAGCGCTCCGGCTCGCAGCTCTCGGGGGTCTCCGCGAGCGTGTAGCGGTCATACCCGATCGAGCCCAGCAGCCGGAACAGCTCGCG